>JAPHRB010000014.1 GCA_026197015.1 Gammaproteobacteria bacterium
CTTATAGAGTATTTACGCCATTTTATAAAAAGTTACGCAGTGAATTGAATCTTTATAACTTTCACACAAATAATAACAAACATATAAAGTCTTTAGACACACCTACTGTGCTTGAAAAAAATTCACTAACATTAGATCAACTTAATTTACTTGATCATCATCCATGGCATGAGAAGTTACACAACTTCTGGTCACCAGGTGAGAAAAAAGCTAGCCAGGCACTGGATGATTTTATAAATGATTCTTTATTTAATTACCAGTCTGAAAGAGATATTCCTGAACTAGATGGCACATCCAGGCTTTCGGCGCATCTTCATTACGGTGAAATTTCTGTGCAACAAATAATCACACAACTGGTTCCGCTGATTGAAATGCAGGGGGGAAATATAGCACAACAGGCAGAAGTTTTTCTCAGACAACTCATCTGGCGAGAGTTTGCCCGTTATACACTCTGGCATTTTCCTGAAACAAGTACGCAGCCGATGAATCCAAAATTTACAAAAAGGTTCTGGAAGACTGACAGGGTAAATCTTGAAAAATGGCAACAAGGTAAAACAGGAATACCCATTATTGATGCCGGTATGAAACAACTATGGGGAAGTGGCACTATGCATAATCGTGTACGCATGTTAGTTGCCTCATTATTAACAAAAAACATGGGCATATCATGGCAACAGGGCGCGAACTGGTTCTGGGATACGCTGGTTGATGCTGATCTGGCAAATAACACGATGGGCTGGCAATGGGTAGCCGGTTGCGGAGTTGATGCTGCCCCCTTTTATAGAATTTTTAACCCGGAAACACAGGCTAAAAAGTTTGATAAGCAGGGTTACTATATTAATCGCTGGTTAGACAAACCCTCATCGATGAAACCATCACAACCCGTTGTAGATTTAGCCACAAGTCGAGCTAATGCACTTGATAGATACAACAACATTATCAGGCATAACCAATAAAATTTAATTAAACATATTTAACTTATTAAATTATTTAACAGGAAACATTATGAAAGCACTAGTACTTGTAGCACATGGTAGCAGACGCCAGGCATCTAACGATGAGGTAGTCACTTTGTCTAAACTTGTTGACGTACATATGAAATCTGAATACCCCATCATCGAAGCCGGATTTCTTGAACTCGCCGAACCTCTAATACCCGATGCAATAGACCGATGTATCAAAAAGGGTGCAACAGATGTCTGTGTGGTGCCTTATTTTCTTTCTGCAGGACGCCACGTACAGGAAGATGTACCCGCTGAAGTTGATAAAGCCAGACAAATGCATCCACATATACCTATGGATGTGTTGCCTCATATCGGCGGTTCGGCAATGATGATAGAGCTGATTAAAAATTCTGTAGTAAACAGATAAATTTAACAATTTTAATGAGAACACAATGAAACTACTTATTACCGGTGGAACAGGATTTATTGGCACTGCCCTTTGTGAAAAATTACTGCATAATAGTAAAAATGAACTTACCCTATTAAGTCGTAATCCTGAAAAAATTAAAACTCAGGTTAAAGTAATTTCAAACCTTAAGCAGCTTGATAAAGACACATCGTTTGACGTTATAATTAATTTAGCGGGTGAACCAATAGCAGATAAACGATGGACTGAAAATCAAAAACAGAAAATAATTACAAGTCGTATTGATATTACAGAGCAGATTATCGAATTTATAAAAACTGCAAAGCACACACCTGATTTGCTTATTAATGGTTCGGCCATAGGATATTATGGTATTAACAAAACCAACATAGACATCGACGAAAATGCTACGGGTGATAATAGCTTTTCAAGCAATCTATGCAAACAGTGGGAAACATCTGCGTTACAGGCTAATTCATTTGGCGTTCGTACCTGTTTATTAAGAACAGGTATAGTGCTTGGAAAAAATGGAGGGGCTTTAAGTAAAATGTTACCTCCTTTTAAAATGGGCTTAGGTGGAAAAATTGGTTCAGGGAAACAATGGATGCCATGGATTCACCTGGATGATTTAGTGGGTATTATCTTATATTGTATTAAACACGATAATTTAACTGGTGCTATAAATGGAACCTCTCCGAATCCGGTAACTAACCAGGTCTTTACAAAAACACTTGGTAAAGCACTAAATCGGCCGACTTTTATGTCCATTCCAGAAACAATTATAAAGTTATTAATGGGTCAGATGGGTATGGAGTTATTATTATCTGGAAAAAAAATATTGCCGATAAAAATAACTGAGAAAGGTTATACATTTAAATATCCTACACTAGATAAAGCTCTACAGAATATATTATGAATCATCAACATCATTAAGACTTGATATTTTTAAAAAATATTTAATAGCTATTTCAGCTCTATAGGTAAATTCATGATTAACAATGAACAAAACAAGGATAAAAAGACCGCATATAAACATAATCGACTACCTTGCCGTGGCTGCACCAAAAGTTGTAGCGACTATAACCGATGTAATGGAAAACTCTGGCGCCTGGGTGACAATAAATATGACGACAAGGAAAATAAAACATGATTCTAACTATCTATTATGATGGCCATTGCCCACTTTGCATGAAAGAGATGCAGCTATTGAAACGTCATGATATTAAAAAATATATTAAATTTGTCGATTTACACAATGAGAATTTTTCAAATGAATATCCTCATATAAAAGCATCAGATGCTATAAAAATATTACATGGACAATTGAATACTGGTGAATTACTTCTGGGTTTAGACGTAACTTGTAGAGCCTGGAACTTGGTGGGCAAGCATAAATGGTTAGCCATATTACGCTGGCCATTAATCAGAACAATAGCTGATATCATTTACCGGCTGTTTGCTCGATATAGAAACAGAATATCCCATCTATTAACAGGTCAAAAAAACTGTAACAGCTGTAATATAAACAAGTAGGTAATAATTATGAACGAGCGATTACAACAGAAAATATTAAGCAACATCGTAAAAGATGAAAACAGCGAATGCTGGGTATGGAAAGGCCAGATATCTAATAGCGGTTACGGTAAAATAAAAATAAAAGATGAAGTCTATGGTACAAAAATTGAAGGGGCACAGGAAGTTAGCTATATGGCGTTTATTGAACCTATAACTCAAGGCACTATAATACGTCAAAACTGTAATAACCGTTTATGTGTTAACCCTGAACATTTAATTGCACATAAAGTATAAATCTACCGAGAAAAATGTTACGTAATTGGCTCGTTCCCATGCTCCCGCATGGGAATGCATACGGGTAGCAATTTTCTATCTATCGTAAATTTTTACACACAAATAGAGAACAGTAGTTTCTTTATAAAAGTTTTCCTATGGCTGCCTGATATTTATTTCTTAATCTGTCAACTCTGCAGCAAACCCCTGCTTCACACTGCCACGTACTGGACGTGATAAAAATGTTTTATATAACAGATTCATACTAAATTTTTCATTTCTATTCCAGGGGAATAGAGAAACTATTCTAGCCATAGCACAATAACCAAAAATTATTTGCGCCCATGTACCTATTGTAGGTATCCAGTAAAGTATTTGTAATGGCTCATACCAGGAAACTATCAGTAACATTAAGTACCAGAATCGAACCTGTACAGGGAATGCACTTATACTTTTCTCGTGTATATAAAAATGACCCAGTTGAAAAACAGTTAATCCCATGGCTAACAAAAAACCATCAGGGTTACCCATTACTCCCAGACTTAATAATACCGCTGTGACTAACCAGTACCACCAACCAGTATCTTTGTAATCAATCATAAACATGTTCTAGTCTCTTTAAGTTGTATAATTAAAATACCGGCACCAGATGATAACCTTGCGCCTGATAGCCAATAAGTGAAACGAATCCGTCAGCCACCAGCTTTAAATCTTTAAACACATCTTCATTATTAATACCAAATACCTTTGTCGCAACGGCACATATTTCCTGCTTGATACCCAGCTTCGCCAGTGCTTCCACATTAGTTTCAATATCAATTAACACACCAGCATTTTTTTCTTCAACTTCGCTGGAAGGTGACCTCGTTAGATACTTAACGCTTGGCCCTATATAAACAAGGATAAAATCTGGCTTAACACCCTGAGCTTTCATGCCTTTGTAAGTACCCTGAATAACTTCGAGATAAAAATTTAGTTTTTTAGCATCTCCAATATCAATTAAAAACACACCTTTACCTGTTTTTAAATCAGCCAGTGCAGCACTATCATTAACTTCCCTTGTCTCAGCATTCAATTGTGATAAAAATAGAGAAGATATTAATAGAAAAAAAAGTCTCAAATACATTACATTCATTATAATTTTACTCTTTTAAGTTTATTTATAATATTAATTGACACTGTCCAGCTAACTTAAATCTACAATTGAACAACTTGTCTTTCTTGTCTGCTGACAGTTTTCATCATTTGGAGAATAATCAAACGAACATGTTTTTTCCTGTAGCATTAACCAGTCTTGCTCTGGATATGCATGAGGCGGTAAGTTTGGTGGGTAATACACACAGCCAGTACAGATTTCTTCAATATCGTGATTTTTCATTTATTTACACCTGTTGATTAACGGCAATTGAACGCCAGCTACATTCCCAAACGCTATCCACATACTCAAGTAAAGACTTCTCAATAATTCCATCCAGCCTTGATGTAATCATGCGAATGGCACCACCATATAAACAACTGGAAGCAACCATCAGATCTATATTTTGTATTTCGCCTGTCTCCATTCCATGAGCTACCATCTCACGCATCAGTTTAAAAGGCTGTGCTGAACAAATAGGCGCCTCATCAGGTAAAAACTCACGGTGCTTTGAGTACATCATAAATTCCATTAGCCGGGGCTCTTCTTCGGTTACCTTAAACAAAAGTTCGATTACCGCGTGGCAACGTTCATATGCCGAATCTTTATTACGCTGTATGTCATCTAATGATTCAGACATGCGCTTTAACAGATCGTTATACATCGCACTAGCCACCCCTTCCTTATCTTTAAAGTGGTGGTAAATTGAACCAATGCTTACTTGCGATTCACGAGCTATATCCCGTACTGATGTATTAAAATAACCCTTCTCTGTAAATAACTGCAATGTTGCTGTTAAGACCAGTTGCCGGGTATGCTCAGGTGATTTTCGTGTGTTTATTTTAGTCATACCCAATATTAGAACGAACGCTCGTTCTAGTCAAGAATCTATTATTATCAACCATGTAATAACTTTTAATATTTAGTAAATTTCAATAGATACAACAACTTATATCAACATAGACTTAACTAAATTATCTACAGTTATTTAATTAAGTTAATATCAGGCAAGCAGGTAATTTTTATCAATATTAAATACAACCTTTGTACGGCTGGTGTCGCGGTTAAACTATCCCTTTTGTTAACCTGAACACATTATTAACATTTTGAGACAGCAATACTATATAGCCTGACTCGATCCCTTAAATTTATCTGGCGATAAAATGCCGTGGTTATGTCCAGACTATTAAGCTAATATCTGTTTTATGGCTGCGAGGTTGTGTTAAATAAGGTAACAGACATTGTGGAATTTCTGGGTTTTCCTGATTTTGTCCGGGCTGGTCTTACTCTTTTTATTATGTAAAACAGATTCATAAAAATATAGATATATTTATTCTGCGCTGAAGACAGTTATAATTTTATATTATATTGAATAATAAATACTGACCAAGAAAGCCGGGCAGTATTTAAAAGACATGGATTTTCTAATTTTTTATATTTAATAACATTATCAGAAGTTATATTCGAAACCGGTATTATAAGTAGTATCAGTCCCCTTAGTTAATTGTGCCGGTTCGCTATCATGTGTAATATCAACAGACAGATTAAAAGAAAGGTTCTCTGTAATATCGAGTTGCAAAGCGAACTGCTCAAATAACCGGTAATCTGATATTTTATTTAAATCTGGCTGATAATATAAGGTACTCGAAAATCTAGAATGATTTGATAATTCACTTTTATACACTAGATATAAATTCATTCTGTTATTGTAAACTACCCCTTCATCAGTGGTTAATGGCACAAAATCTAATTTTTCCCGTTCTCTAAATACACCTAAGCCTAAAGCTACTGATTTATCATCTGAATTTAAGAGATTTAAGCGTACGCCCCCACCTAGCAACATTCGAGAATCTAATCGTGAAAATTCATCTGTTGTAACCTGTACGAATGACTCCCAGGCAAAACTTTTACTTTGATACTGTATGTTTCTTAGATGCACAAATGTTTTATTAGTATCTTTTACATCTGCTGATTCACCATATTCATAATTGACGACGATAAAACGCGTAGCTTCTTTTTCATACCATTGAACTCGCCCTCCCAGACCTACTTTCTGCTTTTGCGTATTACCATTTTTACCACTGATATCAAGTGACAGTTTTTTATCCACTCCTTCGGTTTTTTCACTCGATTGAACACGTATATTTTCAATATTAACAATTGCCATGGAAACTTCTGTATAACTAATAACTGATAAAAATAATAATTTTGGTAAATATTTCACTTCTAACCCGCTTAAATTAATCTGTTTTTATTGAATTCATTTAATAGACCACTAACTTAAATTAAACATCTAATAATTAGTCATAGATACCCTTTTAGTTTAAGTAATTAAGAGACCTTCACTCTAAATATTTAGTGTGATTGTATTAAAAGACTGATAAGACGACCATATGATTTATAGTCTTCACCTGCTTTGGTTAAATACATATCTTGCTAGTCATTTTAACTAAATTTTACGAAGTTAAGTGATCTTTTTCTAAATTACGTGCAATAATTCAAAAATTAATAAAAAGAATTATAAAAGAGTAACTTTGTAGCAACTTATCTTCTCATAATTAATATAACGCATGTTATATAAACTTAGGAATAAGATAGTAAATCATGCTAATCCAGGCGCAACAACATCCCGAAACCCAATTGATAATTACATTCAAGAAATTATTGTTGTCATTTTCCAGAACATTTTACAGAATCTTATTAACTAATGATTTATTCTAACTTAAGACATGAATGGCGACTCATATTCTGCAGATTAATACATATCAACTTTGCACTCAAACAAGCTAAAAGTTTCATTGATAAGGCCTGTCTTTGCACTAAGTACGAGATAAACCTAGCAGTCAGTTCTCCATTGATTGATGCTTTCTTAACAATATAAAACTGCCAAACTGTATATCATCCGACTCCATTCTGGCTGGCATTGCGCCAGACAGAAGTCTCAAATCACTTAATATAAATAGCGATCTCAATAATCCACTATCAAATTACCATCAGCTAGTAAACCATCCAGAATTTGCTGGTCAGTGAGGGTTCCACCTACTGTTAGATCTACTCCGGTTAGAGTGATTTCCTGAGCGGTTTCAAATACTGCACCACCATCAGAATCTACACTAATCGTTGTGCCACCACTACCGTCACTATCAAAGTGCAGGTAGTCTGTCAGGTTACCTGTATCTTCACCTTGCAACAGATCTGCAAGGTCTAATACATCACCACCAGCACCTAAGGTGAAATCTGTAATAACATCATTTGCAGGTAAAGCCGCTGTACCTTCATCACCGCTCGTCCAGACAAACGTATCGCGGCCATCACCACCGGTTAACGAATCGTTACCTGAACCACCGTTTAAGATATCAACACCTGAACCACCAAACAGACTATCGTCACCTGCGCCGCCCAGTAACAAATCATTACCTTCTCCGCCTAATAACAATTCATCACTTGTATTGCCGATTAGAACATCATCACCTTCACCGCCACTAACCAAACTACCATCGACCATGGCTACTTCAGATGAACCATCAGCATTAGTAACATAAACGCCATTCATGGTTGAGCCATCACTTAAGGTAATTTGAACCCCTACCCCTGCGTTACCAAAGTCTGCGCCTGTGTTACCACCCAAATTATCTGTATCTACACCAAACCAGAACTCATCACCTGTATTAAACGAATTTGCCGCAAAGTTAATGGTTAAAGTTGCACTGTTATCCGGTGCATTGAATGATACATCTGCACTATTTAAAGTAGTATCAGCACCTATAGTTGGCCCAGATGAACCACTACCCGTTGTATCAAAGTATGCATTAGCATCTGTTCCAGCTCGTAAGTCTAATGTAATAGCTGCAATGGATAAGCCATTTAAACTATCACTAAATCTGAAACCAATCTGGTTGCTTTGATTAAATGTATCACCTGAACGTACCGTTGCATCTATAAAATTGTTAGCCACAGGTGCCGCACTGGTGCGCGCATTAATTAAAATATCATCTCCATCTGTGCCAACTAATGCATCGCTATCTACTAGAGTTACATCAACTGTTGCGCTATCTGAAACAGATGCATCAGAGATTTCGTAACTAAATGACTCGCCATCAGCAACATCAGTTAAGGTAACTGAATCTGCATCACTGCTTAAATCAGTTCCTGTAGCAGGTGTTACATTTGTAACATTCATTGTGCTACTAATTGTATCGTTCGCCATTAACGCATCATAACTAACATCTACACTATCGCCATCTGCTGCATTGGTGATGATGTTATCTCGGTTAGCATCAATATTTGCAACGTAATCCAGGTTAATAGTTAAATCGATAGCTTTAGTATCGCCATCACCATCAACACCGGTTATAACAAAAATCTCCTGCTCACCTGTAACTGTTTGTTGTGGATTAATTGTGTAAAGGTATTCACCTGTTTCATAATTAATCTCCATGGTTCCACCACGGCTTGTTGTAATAGTTTCTACAACATTGGTAACAGGAACATAACTGTGTGTTACTCCATCAATTACAATTGATTCAATGTGGCCGCCATCGGCACCCATTATAATCCCACTAGCACCAGCACCTGTCAGGATTGAAGAGTCACCCTGAACAACACCTTCAGAAACTGTGTCTAATAATGTCTGTCTTAAATCAAATGCATCTAACACCTGAATGGCATAAGGATCAACATCTCCGTCTACGTTTGTATCCGGGAATGCAATTGGCTGCAATGAGCTCAGGTTCACGTTACCTGTAATACCAATTCCATAAGAGATATCAATATTGTTTGCTTGCACAAAACTTTCCCAGTTTGCTTCTTGTGCCGCATCTACATCATGTCCTGAACTTGGTTCGCCATCTGAAATAAAGTAAACCAGTGTTGTATCTGCTGTAGGTGGTGTAAAGCCAGCCATTGTTGCATCTAAGGCATCATCATAATTTGTACCACCACCCGGTGTTACACCATCAAGATAATCATTAGCACCACCTTTATCATCCACATACCATTGTGATTCATTCACATTGCTAGAGAAGTCGACGAATTTTATATTGACGTTGCCCAGGTCATCAAACGAATCAAACATTGATGAAAGCGCATCTTTTGCAATATCCATTCGAACCTGGTCAGCATTAAAGTTAGCACTTCCTGATTGATCGCCTTCAAGATCCCAGGCCATACTGCCAGAGCGATCAAGCACAATTACCAGGTTAGTTGTTTGTGCTGCTGCATCACTATCAACAATATTTGCGGTAACATCTGATCCTATAGGTGCATCATCAACAATATTAATGGCCAAAGATCCATTAGTTTGTGTTCCGGCAGCACTTTCAACTGTGTAAATAAACTGGTCCGTATCATTTAGACCCTCTGTAGTTGAATTTTCCAATGTGTACACATAGTCACCCGCGTTGAAATCTACACCCGCGTAGTTTCCTGCTTGTGTGTAAACTTCCAATGTTCCTGAATCACTTTGTATGGTGATAACACCGCCAACTGCTGTATTACCATCTACCTCTACCAATGTGCTTCCTGCTTGTCCCTGTAACAGATTACCGGTAGTTGTAATTGTATTTACATCTGGTGCTGTACCATCAACTAAACCTGATTCCATAACACTGTCTACAATATCCAGTGCAACAGGATCATTCACACTTATAACTTCTATATCTAGTGTTTGTGACGTTGATATCGAATCGTTATTACTTTGTTCGGTGCTTGTTGACGTAACGGTTATTGAATGACTTCCACTTGCTAAATCACTAATTGTTAAACTAGTTTGATCCCATGCACTTACATCAATAGATGTGTTACCTGCAGTTGCAGTGAAATTATTTGTGCCATCACTCAGGGTTGCGCCAATTTCAATTCCTGAAACAACCGTGCTTAATACTTCTGAGTTATCGATATCTGTTAATGACGCTGCTATATTAAAATCTAATGGTTCACCTTCATAAGCAATAACATCAACTGTACCGTCTGCAATAGCCGTAACACGAACGTTGTCATAAGTTACACCGGTATCATTATCATCCGTCCATAAACCAAATGTTCCAATTGCTGGAGTATTGGCAGATGCACTCAACATTTGAGTACCGTCTACGTAAACATTAATACCACCTGATTGCGTTACCGTAACATTCAAATTAAATGATGCGGGTAATTGCTCCTGGTCTAACACATCTAAGACGGTTGATGTTCCACCGACAACACTGACTAATTCAAAGTCACGGTGTGCTGTGCTGCCTGAATAGTTACTGTCATAATCATTCCATCTAACCATGTAATAATTCTGGTTATCTGTGTAACTAAAAATAAGGCCTACAGCATCATTGCTTGCTGATGATCCTCCAATTGTTGTTCCTACATCAGTTGAAATTGAATAGTTATCTAATGCATCTAAACCTGTTCCTGCCTGAGTTGTATCGTATCCGAGGAATCCACGTGCAGTTCCGCTATCTTCTACAAGCGTTCCATTGCTAACATACCAGTTAGGTGTTGATCCATTAAAGCCAACGTAATTCCAACCATCGGCATTACCATCATTAAAGTTATCATTGAATATAACTTTATCTGGTGATTCATTTAAACCAACCTGTAAATTAGGTGTATCAACTACCGCTGTAACATTAATCGTTGCAGTTGCTGGTGTCGCATCGGTTAAACCATTTGCATCTGTAGCAGTGTAGTCAAAATCGGCACTGCCACTCCAGTTAGCATCAGGAACAAAGTACAAAGTAAGCTGATCACCAATCGCTGCGTAATCTACTCCCGTTGCAGCTAGCGTTGTTAATGTATCATCTGTATATAGAGAGCCGTTTGCTGGTAAGCCATCAAGATTAAAACTTGAAACTGTGCCATCAACATCACTTCCGCTTAATATAATTTCAATACTTGCTGTATCTTCAAGCCCAGTTGCATTTACATCATCTGTTGTTGCTGCAGTTGAATCAATTGTGCTTATGTCTCGTGTAGCTTGCACGGCAGGATTACCTGCAACATCGCTTACGTTTGCAGTAATTGCAAAGTTTGTACCATCGGTTAATGTACTTAGATCAAGACCTGGGATAGACCAGGCATTGCCAGTTACTGTCGCGAAATAATTAGTACCATCAATATTAACGGTAACCTGTTGACCATTTTCAACACCGACCGTAGTACCGCTGATAGTGACACTATCATCTTCGCTATCATCAATGACATCATCACCGGCAATAGCACTTATGGTTATAGTAGGTGCAGTGGTATCAATTGTGCTAATTGGGCGTACTGCCTGAACAGCAGAGTTACCTGCGACATCATTTACATCTGCAGTAATTGAATAATTCACACCGTCTGGTAACGAACTTAGATCAATATTTGGAATAGACCATGAATTGCCAGTTACCGTTGCAAAATAATCAGTGCCTGCAATATTAACAGTAACCTGTTGATTATCTTCAACATCTGTAGTGGTGCCGCTGATAGTGACACTGTTATCTTCAGCATCATCGATTACATCATCACCAGCAATGGTATTGATGGTAATAACAGGAATCAAAGTATCAACATTAATTTCTAAACTGTCACCCGTACCATTATTTCCATCGCTATCGATGTACGTATTATCTGCAACTGTAATGTTTGCACTGCCATCAGTATCTGCTGTCGGGGTAAAGGTTGCTGTCCATGTAATGTTATCCGTTGTCGCTAAATCGGTAATCGCACCATTAGTTGATGCAATATCTGAAGTTGTAAAACCAGTTACTGCTTCACTAAAGGTAAATGTA
>JAPHRB010000079.1 GCA_026197015.1 Gammaproteobacteria bacterium
CAGGCTACCGGTTTGCTGCTCAAGGCCAAGTGCCTTTGCACCGTTGATGGTTGCCATACGTACGGTTTGCATGGCGCTAAGGGCGCTGGCATTCTGGCTAACACCTTTGGCCAGTAAACTGGCTGTGTGCATTTCACCTAACATGTTTAAATCGTTATTGCTGGCGCTACTGTCGGTGCCCAGGGCCACATTTATGCCCGATTCCATTAATTTAGTGACCGGGCAAAACCCACTGGCGAGTTTTAAATTTGACTCGGGGCAATGCACTACATGGCTGCCAGACTCAGCTAGCAGGGCAATTTCTTCATCGGTGACCTGGGTCAGGTGCACCGCCATTAAATTGGGTGAAACCAGGCCCAGATCATTAAGTCTTTCTAAAGGGCGTTTGCCATACTGTTTAATTGACTGTTCAATTTCAGTTGCGGTTTCATGTAGATGAATATGCACTGGCAAATCCATTTCATCAGCCAGTATACGTATGCGGCTCAGGGCGTCATCTGACAGGGTAAATGGCGCGTGGGGTGCAAAAGGGGTATGAATCAGGCTGTCACTGCGAAAATGGTCTCTCAGTTCAAGGCCCTTGTCGATATATTCATCAGCATTACTCGCCCAGGCACTGGGGAAATCGATGGCGATTAAACCAATGCAGGCACGTATGCCAATATCTCTGGCAAGGCGCGCTGTGACATCCGGAAAGAAATACATATCATTAAAACAGGTGGTGCCGGCGCGTAACATTTCGGCAATGGCCAGTTGCGTGCCATCATGCACGAACTCATCACTTACCCATTTGGCCTCTGCGGGCCATATGTGTTCGTTTAACCAGGTATCCAGCGGCAGATCATCAGCCAGACCGCGAAACAAACTCATTGGGCTATGTGTATGGGCATTAATTAAACCCGGCATCAACATATGCTGTTTATAGTTTTTTTCGAAGCTGGCCTTATATAACTCAGCAGCTTTAGCGCCGGGTAATATATCAGCGATACGGCCGTCATCAATTACAACGCAATGTTCATGCAATAAAGGATCAGATTCGCTTACTGGTAAGATCCAGCGTGCATGTAATATTGTGTCAACAGATTTCATGGGCCGAAAGATAACATAATTTTTAAGCTTAAAAGACTGTTTTTACTGATAAATAGTGGTATAAATAGCTCACTTTAAAGGATCAGTTGCAGGAAATGCTTAAAATAAGCTATTAAATTCGAGTTTATAAAACAAACTGATCGCCATCTCTGGCGTTTATTCAGAGCGGTAAAATTGGTGTGTTTCATTTCACTTTCTATAATCTTAGCCTACACTTTGCATAGACTTTTAATTGATCTACTTAAGATTACATACAAAATTAAACAAAAATATATAAATAATGGAGAAATAATATGCAGTCATTAAAACTGGGTCGTGTCATTCCTGTGGTGGCTTTAAGCGCCTTTTTAGCCTTTACAGCAGGTTGTAACCCGACAGTTTCACGTGTTGATAGTAATGCAGTTACGGATTTAAGCGGAAAATGGAATGACACGGATTCAAGACTGGTTTCCCGTGAAATGATCGATGATGTATTAAGTCGTCGTTGGTTATCAAAATTTAATCGCTCAAAAGGTAAAGTGCCAACCGTTATTGTGGGTACGGTACGTAATCTGAGTCATGAACATATCAATACCCGTACATTTATTCGTGATCTTGAAAAAGAATTAATAAACTCAGGTGAGGTTGAGTTTGTTGCCTCTGCATCAGAGCGTGATGAAGTGCGTTCAGAGCGTCGTGACCAGGATTTAAATGCAAGTGAAGCAACACGTAAAGCAATGGGTAATGAAGCCGGTGCTGATTTCATGCTGAAAGGCACAATCAATACAATCGTTGATGCGGCAGGTGGATCTCAGGCTCGTTTTTATCAGATTGATTTAACTTTGATTGATCTGGAAAGCAACCGTAAAGTTTGGGTTGGACAGAAGAAAATCAAGAAAACTGTTGAAAAGAGTGGCTGGAGTTTATAACTCTTAAGTCACCATGTGACATTTTTCAGGTATAAAAATAATGGGTCAGGGAAGACCCGCATTTTAGTTGTTTTTAAAGTTTTAGAAAACCATAAAAATAAAAATCGATTTTAGAAATGATTAAATGCCTCGTTATCAGGTACACCTTGTGACCTGTGTAATTAAACAACATTTAAGAGGATTAACCTATGAGTATTCGTTTACTCGGTCGTATGGGTGCTGTGCTGGCTGCCCTGGCTATTTTAACGTTACAGGGCTGTGCAACTTCAGCCGATAAAACACGCGGTATGCGTCAGATGATGGAATTAAATCGCCATGATCTTGCTTTGATGGAAGCAGAAAAACACCTTGTAAGTGAGGCTGAAGGTGTAATGGAAAATATGAATGTGGGTCTTTTACGACGTTTAAATAAAGATTATGCAGGTAGTAATGAAGCTTTTAATATAGCTAAAGAAAAAATCTCTGAACTGTATTCAACATCTATATCACAACAGGCGGGTGCCGCTGTAACGAATGATGAGAGCATTAGCTTTCAGGGTTATAAGTTTGAGCAGGTGTTAGTTCATTTATATATGGCAGCTAACTATTTATCTATGGGTGATATCGATTCATCTCGTGTAGAGTTGCTTCAGTCGCAGGTGAAAATGGATGAATGGGGTGAGCCAAAAGATGAAACCCCCTTTATGCGATATTTCTCTGGCGTAATGTTTGAAATGTTAGGTGAAGAAGATACGGCAACGGTTTCATATAGAAAAGCGGTTGATGCTTATAGAAACACCAAAGAAAAACATGGTTTAGATGTGCCTCTTATGCTGCAATATGATCTGTTAAGAATGCTTGCCAGAATGAAGTTATGGGGTGAGTATAAAGATTATAAACGTCAGTTTGGTCTGTCAAAATACAAAGCGCCTGATACCCGGGGGATGGGTGAGTTAATCGTTCTGTTTGGTAATGGTCTGGCGCCTCAGCGTGAACAAAAAGTATTTCAAACCTATGCGCCAACACTGGCTTTGAATGTAAAAGTTGCGGTTCCTGATTACCCGAACCCACCGGTTGTTTTAAATAAGTCTCGTTTAAATATTGGTGGTAAATACTACCCCTTAGAAGTTGTATCCAATATTGATGGGCTGGCTCGTGCCGCTTTATCTGAAGAGATGCCACTTATTACAACACGTGCTATTGCGCGTGCGGTTGTGAAGAAAAAAACCGAAGATGAAGCGGGTAAGCAAGGTGGTTTTCTCGGACAGCTAGCGATGCTGGCAATTAATCAGGGTACTGAAATTGCCGATACACGTTGCTGGAATACGTTACCACAGGAATTTGAAATGGCCCGTGTTTTCCTTCCAGAAGGTGAGCAGGACGTTAATATAGAAGTGGTTGGCCCTACGGGTGCAGTCATTGACACGATTAAGCAGAAGGTTAGAATCAAAGCAGGTGCTAAATCGGTAATAAGTAAACGCTGGACGGCTCCTCAGGCTAAGACTGTTCCGATGCAGGCAGTGGGTGGTCAGCAAAATTCGCCGGCGACTGTTTTAGAGGTTGCAGCACCAAAGACTTAAGGTTCATCGAAGTGAGTTCAATATGTGAAATTTTTTATATATTGAATTCACTTAAATGTTGAATAATGGAATTATTAACACATGAATAATATAAGAAAATTTATTACAGGCCTGTTGACGGGTCTGTTTTTTATTTCAAGCACCTTGCTTGCAGAACCACAACCGGACTGGGTTGAAGGTGACGCGGGTTTTTATCCGAATGATAAATATATGACAGCTACCGGTTCAGCTTCAAATGCAGAACTCGCTAAAAATAGAGCGCTTGGAAATTTAAGTAAGATTTTTGAAACACATATTAAAGAATCTTCAACCACCCGTTCAGATACAAATGTTTCTATTGATAATGGCGCTGAAAGTTTTACAAAAAAACACCGCATTGCTCAACAGATTCAGCTGCGCACCGATAAAATTATTAATGGCGCACGTATTGCTGAAACCTGGAAAGACAACAGTTTATTTACTTATCATTCGCTTGCGGTACTAGACAGGCTTCAGGCGGCTAATAATATTAAAGGCGAAATGTCACGTTTAGACGGTGAAACACAGGTGATGTTAGATCGTAGTGAAACGAATGCTGATATCTTATTCTCATTATCAGCATTAGATAAAGCGGTTGCTTTACAGTTTGAACGTCAGACATTACAAAAAACACTTAAAGTCATCGATACTCGTGGTAAGGGCTCTCCAGCAAAATGGAACCTGGCCGAACTAAAAAGTAAATTAGAAAATAAACTGCAAAAGCTTGAGATTGCTACGGCGATTGATAGTGACCCGATTGGAAAACTAAATCAGTCACTTAAATCTGCCATGGGTAATGCGGGTTTTCCTGCGGTCAATGGCTCATCGGCGTTTACGATTGTTGCTAACCTGGACGTGCAGGACCTGGGTTTTAGGCAGGGCTGGTACTGGTTAAGGGGTAAGTTAAGCGTGAAAATGGTCGAGGCTAATGGTCGTGTTCGCGGGCGTAAGCAATGGGCATTAAAAGTATCTGCGTTACAGCATAATGATGCAGAAAGCCGTTTAATGACTCAAGTGACGAAAAAATTAAATGCTGAGCTTAAACCTGCTATTTTAGAATTTGCAACCGGCGTAAAATGATAATAATTATGAATAAAAATTATAGTTTTAATAAATTGCTGTTAAAAATCGTTGTTATTTCATTCACTTCATCAGCTTTTTTATCCTGTGCGTATACTCAGCAGGATGACGATAAATTCGATGACAGGAAACTCACTCGATGTGTTTCACCTAAACCGGAGGTTTGTACTAATGAATATGCGCCGGTATGTGGTTTTGAAGCGGATGGTAATCACAGAACATTTTCAAATGCCTGTACGGCGTGTTCTGATGCTGAGGTAAATAGTTATGATGAGGGTGCCTGTAAATAACTATTGAAACTGCTTTTACTAAAAATTAAAACCCCATAATTTACGAAGTTCTGTTTCGTTGATTATGGGGTTTTATTTTTATAGGGCCAGAGTATAAAACCTGAAAAATAAGACCTGGAATATAAAGCCTGCAATACACAGGTCTTGAATTTATATTTAATTAACGTTTATCAATTGGCACATAATCGCGTTCTTTTGCGCCAACATAAATTTGACGAGGGCGACCTATGCGTTGTGACGGGTCAGATATCATCTCACTCCAGTGAGCAACCCAGCCAACGGTTCTGGCAATAGCAAACATAACAGTAAACATATTAGCGGGAATGTTTAAAGCTCTGTAAATAATACCAGAGTAGTAATCTACATTCGGATACAGTTTTCTTTCAATAAAATATTCATCTTTTAATGCTACTTCTTCCAGTTTGCTGGCAAGTTCAAGCAGAGGGTTGTGTTCGTCAGATAACTCGGCGAGTACCTTGTGGCACATTTCTCGAATTAGTGTAGCGCGTGGGTCAAAATTTCGATAAACACGATGCCCGAAACCCATTAACCGGAAAGAGTCGTTTTTATCTTTTGCTTTGGCAATGAATTTATCAATATTAGATACGTCACCAATTTCTTCTAACATTTTTAATACCGCTTCATTGGCACCGCCATGCGCAGGCCCCCATAAAGACGCTATACCAGACGCAATGCAGGCGAACGGGTTGGCACCTGAGCTTCCAGCTAAACGGACGGTTGATGTGCTTGCATTTTGTTCATGATCCGCATGTAAAATAAATAACAGATTCATGGCTTCAATGGCTGTTTTACTCGGCACGTATTCTTCACAGGGTGTTGCAAACATCATATGTAAAAAATTACCGCAATAATCCAGGTCATTTCTTGGATACATAATAGGTTCGCCAACATTATGTTTATAACAGGCAGCCGCAATTGTGGGTATTTTTGCGATCATTCTGTGAGCAGAAATTTCACGATGACGTGGATCGTGTATATCGAGTGAGTCGTGGTAGAAGGCTGACATTGAGCCGGTTACACCAATCATAATTGCCATTGGGTGCGCGTTATAATGGAAACCATCGAAAAATGTTCGCATGGTTTCCCGAATCATTGTGTGTTGTGAAATAATGCCTTCAAATTCTAATAATTCTGTTTTAGTGGGAAGTTCTCCATACAATAACAGGTGGGCAACTTCTAAAAAGTTACTATTTGCGGCGAGTTGTTCTATGGGATAACCCCGGTAACGTAAAATACCTTTTTCGCCATCAATATAGGTAATAGAGCTGGTGCAACTGGCGGTAGATACAAAACCAGGGTCATAAGCTAATAAACCTTTTTCTTTATACAGGGCCGTAATATCAAGTGCAGAAGGGCCGTCGGTGCCGGTTACTAAATTTAGGTCGACAGAGTCGCCGGTTGTAGAATTGCTTAAACTGTATTTATCCGTCATGATTTAAACCCTTCTGGAATTTGCATGTAAAACATTTATATATATGAATAGGGGATTATAGAACAGAAAGCGATGATTAGAAATGCAAGTATTGGCCTTTATTCCAAAGTAAAGGCAATATGTGTTTTCGCAGATTGAAGTTTAAGTGCTGTTTTAACGACAGGCTCTACTAAAGCGGTTGCGCCCACCGCATATTGTATCCATAGGGTGTTCGTTATCTTTATTAGTTTTTTCGTTGTTTGTAGAAAGTGGTTTTGTTTTTACAGGTTTAACTGTTTTATTAAGCGTTTTCTGTTTGTTCACTGTGTGTGTTTTTTTGTCACGGCTTTGATTTTTAAGCGGCTTATTTGTGGTTTTATTGCTTTTTGTTAGCGGTTTTTTTGTGAGCTGTTTTTTTGTTTTTTGAGTTGAAGCAGCGCTTGTTTTTTTAACGCCGGTTGATGAAACTTTGCCTGTTGGCCTGGCTGCCGGTGGTTTAACTTTTTTAACAGCTTTTTTAGCGGGTAGTATGACAGGCGCTTTTTTTGTTTGTTTTTCTGTATCGGATATATATTGTTTTTGAAGTTGATTTAGTTCTTCTTCGACGCGTGCAATTTCTGTATCGGCGCCGGGGATATTACCGCCCGCTGCTTTGCGTAGTAGTTTTAAGGAACGTGTCAGGCTTTTGTTTACACCGGTGCCTTCTGAGTACATTTGACCGAGTAAAAACAATGCTTCACCTTCATTAAACCGAGCATCCTTTTTTAAATCTTTAAGCCATTTGATGTGTTTGTCGTTAAAGCCTGTTTTTTTTATTTCAAGATAGGTTAAACGATTGCTGGCAGGTTTGTAATTTTGTCGTTCGGCTTTTTTATACCAGCTGATGGCCAGAACAGTACTCTGGCTGACTCCTGAGCCCGTTTCATACATTAAACCTAACTTAAACTGTGATTCTGCATTGCCACGTTTTGCCATCTGTTTTTGAAATAAAAATACGGATGCAGATGAGTCGTATGCATCGGCACCGAAGCTTGAATTAATGTTAATTACTAATAGGGCAATGCCGGCAAACAGGAATTTTATATTCATTTTATATTTAAACTATGATTCAAGCTGGTTTTGGTAAAGCTACTTAAAAGTCAGGTGCTTCAATTTTCTACTATAGCCTTTATTGAGATGAGTTTAAATCACCCGTTCAGACGATTTTTATGGGAATTTTTCTTGTATTTATTGAATGGGACTATAAATGATGTGTCTAATTGTTATTGATTTCGTGTAAAATAACTCAGGTGGCCTTTAGGTAGGCATTTACAGCAGGTAGTAACGGACTGCAGATTTTTTAAAATAGAGCTATTTTTGGAAAACCCTAAAAGCTTGAACTACAATGAGAGTATGGCATGAGTGATCATGAATCTGACTGGGATCTAAATGACGGTCTGGCGGTAGAAGAAGCCAAACCTAAATTGAAACCTCCCAAGAAATACAAGGTCATATTATTAAATGATGATTACACACCAATGGAGTTTGTGGTGCAGATACTGGCCAGGTTCTTTAAAATGAACCAGGAACAGGCAACACAGGTTATGTTACTGGTGCATACCAAAGGCGAGGCTGTTTGTGGTGAGTTTAGTTACCAGATAGCTGAAACCAAGGTAGAGCAGGTGAATGACTATTCCAGGCAGCATCAACATCCATTGATGTGCACAATGGAGGAGGCGTAATCTTTTAGTAATCACCAATTTAGTTATTAGTGTGTATCAAACATTAATAACACGAGATGCAGGCTGGTTTTTTAAACCAGTTAAAATTTGATAAAAGTGGCCGAGCCACGACGTTGGCTCTCCACTCATAACTATGAGGCGATGTTATGTTGAGTAAGGAGCTAGAGGCTTCACTAAACGTCGCGTTTAATGAAGCACGTAATAAGCGGCATGAGTATATTACAGTAGAGCATTTACTATTGGCTTTACTGGATAACAGCAGTGCTAATTCAGTATTAAAAGCCTGCGGTGCCGACCTGTCACGCCTTAAAGGTGAGCTTTCACTGTATCTTGAGGAAAACACCCCCGTTTTTCAGGAAGATCAAATTGGTGAAGTTCAACCGACTTTAGGATTTCAGCGTGTTCTTCAACGTGCCGTATTCCATGTTCAGTCTTCCGGTAAAAAAGAAGTTACTGGCGCAAACGTACTGGTCGCCATTTACGGTGAGCAGGAATCCCAGGCAATTTACCTGTTACATCAGCAAGACGTTAACCGACTGGATATCGTTAATTACGTTTCTCATGGCATCTCTAAAATATCTGATGATGAAGGCCCGGCCGAGATAGATCCGTCTGTTGAAGATATGGGTGAAACTGAAAATCAGCCATTAGACAAGTATGCGGTCAACCTCAATGTTAAAGCCATGCAAAACAAGATCGATCCGTTAATTGGTCGAGATGCAGAAGTTGAGCGTATGGTGCAGATTTTATGTCGTCGACGTAAGAATAACCCTTTACTGGTGGGTGAAGCAGGGGTCGGTAAAACCGCCATTGCTGAAGGTCTGGCAAAAAGGGTAGTTGATGATGAAGTGCCTGAAATACTAAATGGTTCAACAATTTATTCGCTTGATCTGGGGGCGCTGGTTGCCGGAACAAAATACCGTGGTGACTTTGAAAAGCGCCTGAAAGGCGTTTTAAAACAGCTTTCTGATGACCCGGGTGCGATTTTATTTATTGATGAAATTCATACCATTATCGGTGCAGGTTCTGCTTCTGGTGGGGTTATGGATGCCTCTAACCTGATTAAACCGATGTTAGCCTCCGGTGAGCTTAAATGTATTGGTTCTACGACTTATCAGGAGTTCCGTGGCATTTTTGAAAAAGATCGTGCTTTGACACGTCGTTTCCAGAAAATTGATGTTGAAGAGCCAAGTATTACTGATACGGTAGAAATTTTGCGTGGCCTCAAGCCGCATTATGAAGAACACCATAATGTGAAATATAGCCTTAACGCGCTTAAATCAGCTGTTGAGTTATCCAGTCGTTACATGATGGATCGCTTCCTGCCCGATAAAGCGATTGATGTTATCGATGAGGCGGGTGCATATCGTAATATGAATAATAAAGACGGTAAGTCTAAAAGTATCAATGTGAATGATATTGAAAACATTATTGCAAAGCTGGCGCGTATTCCAGCAAAAACCGTGTCCTCTACCGATACAACCGTACTTAAACACTTAAAACGTAACCTTAAACTGGTGGTTTTTGGTCAGGATGAAGCGATTGATAGCATGTCTGATGCAATCAAGATGTCACGCTCTGGTTTAGGTAATCCGGACAAACCGGTTGGCTCATTCCTTTTTGCCGGGCCCACAGGTGTTGGTAAAACGGAAGTCACCAAGCAATTAGCAAAAGTTATGGGCATAGAGTTTATTCGCTTTGATATGTCTGAGTATATGGAGCGTCATACGGTTTCTCGTTTGATTGGCGCACCTCCGGGTTATGTTGGTTTTGATCAGGGCGGTTTATTAACTGATTCTGTGAATAAACATCCGCATTGTGTGCTGTTATTAGATGAGATTGAAAAAGCCCATCCGGATGTATTTAATCTGTTATTGCAGGTTATGGATCACGGTACGCTGACAGATACGAATGGTCGAAAAGCGGATTTCCGTAATGTTGTTTTAATTATGACAACCAATGCGGGTGCGCAGATGATCAGTCGTCGCTCTATGGGTTTCACTGAGCAGAATAATGAAACAGATGGTATGGAGGAATTAAAGCGTATGTTTACGCCGGAATTCCGTAATCGTCTGGATGGCATTATTCAGTTTAAACC
>JAPHRB010000006.1 GCA_026197015.1 Gammaproteobacteria bacterium
TAGAGATGCCATAAATGTAACGGGGTATGCTCAGGAAATAATCATACAAGATAAAACCTATCTTCATATGATGCTTTACGATAATACTGAAACTAAAAAATCAACCGAAATACTCATCGGGTCTGAATTAAAATATCGTTCACTTTTTGAGCATGCTAATGATGCAATTATTGTTGTATCAACAAATTCTCTTAATATTATTGATGCAAATGAGATTGCGATTAGTTTCCTGGGTTATATGCGAGATGATTTATTGTTAATGTCAATTTTCGATCTCGACTCTTCACCAAACCATTCATTGACTCAGGAAAAAATAGCCGATCTTGAAATATATAACCACGCATTATACGAACAGAACATAAAAAACCGTAGAGGTGAAAATGAATCTGTCGAGATTAATGCTCATAAACTAAATTATGGCACTGAAGATGTTTATCAGTTCGTTATTCGTAATATTAGCAAACGTAAAAAAACTGAAGCTGCTCTTAAATCTTCAGAAAATCGATATCGCCAGATGTTTGAGTCAAATATGGCAATCAAACTGGTTATTGACCCGGAAAACTTTTGTATAGAAGATGCAAACCCGGCTGCAGCACAATTTTATGGTTATAGCATTGACGAACTCAAAGGTATGGATCTGGCACAGATCAATATCCTCTCACGAGATAAATTAAACACGTTAATTTCACAAACTCGAGAACAGAGTCTCGGCTTTTATAGCTGCCCTCATCGATTATCTAATGGTGAAATTAGATTTGTAGAGGTTCGAGATGGGCCAATGGAAATTGAAGGTCGTCAACTGTTTTATTCAATCATTCATGATGTAACTGCCAGTAAAGAAGCTGAAAACCAGGTTTTAGTTGCGTCTAAGATGTTTGATTATTCGACTGATGCGGTTATGTTAATTAATGATTTAAACAAAGTAGCCTCTGTTAACTATGCTTTCACACAGATAACTGGTTATCAACAATCTGAGATTCAAAATAAATCTCCTGAAATCATTCTGGCCTCACCAGAATCAAGACTTTTAAATAAAAATGTATTGCTTTCAATAGACAATACTGGTCAATGGAAAGGTGAAATCTGGCATCGGCTTAAAGATGGCCAAAGCCGTCCATTAAGTGCCAGAATTAATAGCATACGAAATGAAAATACAAACGTTTCAAGTTATGTTGTTATGCTTGCACCGAGACATACTCAAGTAATCGAGCAGGAAGACACTATTCAATTTGTTGAACTAACTGAGCTGCCCAACAAATCACTTTTTGTTAATCGACTACAAAATGCCATAGACCGTGCACAGCGAAATAAAAATCGTTTAGGCATTATTCTTATTGACTTCAGAAACTTTTCAGACATAAACATTCATTATGGCTACGACCTTGGCGACCAGTTATTAAAAGCCATCTCGAAACGACTGAATTATAATACTCGAGACAGCGATACCATAAGCCACTTCTCATCTGATGACTTCGCTGTATTAATAGAAGACCTAGGTGACATACAACAAATTGGAATTGTTGCACAAAAATTACTATCTACTTTATCTGAAATTTACCAAACATCTGATCATACAATTGAACTCAATGTTTCAATGGGAATTAGCATATACCCGGATGATGGTGATTATGCTGATCAATTAATAGAAAGAGCTCACACCGCTTTAACAACGGCTCAAAGCTTTGAAGGCAATCACTTTGAATTAACCAGTGCTAGCATGAATTATAATGCAAAAATGTGGTTACAAACGGAAGCTAAATTACACAAAGCTTTACGCAGTAATGAATTCTTTCTGGCTTATTTACCACATATTAATATAGACACTAATAATATTGAGTCTTTAGAAGCACTGGTGCGCTGGCAAGATCCTGAACAAGGTTGTTTATTACCCGCTCAATTTTTACCCGGTGCTAAAAAGTCTGGCTTTATTGGGGCTATCGGTATTCATGTTATTGAAATGGCATTAAAACAATATCGTTCATGGTTAGATCTGAAACTTTCTATTCCCAGATTAACTTTAAATATTTGCTACTCTCAAATTGATTCGGATCTTTCTGACATTCTAATTGAGAAATGTGATAAATATGAAATTGATTATGCACAAATAGGGCTAGAATTCTCTGAGCAAAATTTTACTTCTATTTCTGATAGTCAGCGTGCAGTTTTAAAGCAATTACAGGACAGTAGATTTCATATATGTATTGATGATTTTGGATCTGCGAATACGTCATTAAGCTGTTTATTACACTGTACTGTAACTGAAATAAAAATTGACCCAATATTTATAGCTAAATCTTATGAATCAAATGATGCAAAGAATCTACTAACAGGAATTGTTTCTCTTTGTAAATCACAAAATATACAAATTATTGCTGAGGGTATTGAAGAAGAAAAAGATCGTGACTACCTAAGCTCATTCGGCATTACTCATATGCAGGGATATTTATTTAGTGAACCTCTTACTGCCGATTATGTTACAAAATATATCAACAGGATCTCTAACTGCTAATGTAATTAATCGACACTGATATTCTCTGTAGTGATATATTATAATTACTTCACTTAACTTTCTTTAATTTATTATAACTTATAAGACTATTATGAAAAGACGACACTTTATTAAAGCTGCTGCTTCAACTGGACTGATAACATCTACATCTTTAACATCAGCTACTGCCTTAGCCAAATCTACTGCTACGATAAAATGGAAAATGGTTACTACCTGGCCTAAAAACTTTCCTGGGCTCGGCACTGGTGCTAACAATCTTGCAAAATTAATTACACAAATGTCAGGTGGCCGTTTAAAAGTTAAAGTTTACGGAGCAAAAGAACTGGTTCCTGCATTTGAGGTTTTTGATGCGGTTTCTCGTGGTACCGCACAAATGGGCCATGGAGCAGCATATTACTGGAAGGGAAAAACAGCCGCGGCTCAATTTTTTGCCGCTGTGCCTTTTGGTTTAACTGCACAGGAAATGAATGGCTGGTTATATCATGGCGGCGGCCTGAAACTCTGGCATGAAACCTATGAGCCTTTCGGCATCATTCCCGCAGCAGCCGGAAATACAGGTGTGCAAATGGCGGGCTGGTTTAATAAGGAAATTAAATCTATCGAAGATTTAAAGGGCTTAAAAATGCGCATTCCCGGACTTGGGGGTGAAGTACTAAAACGAGCAGGCGGCACACCCGTTAATTTACCCGGTGGTGAAATATTTTCATCATTAAAAACAGGTGCAATTGATGCAACTGAATGGGTTGGGCCTTATAACGATATGGCTTTCGGCCTGCATAAAGCGGCAAAATTTTATTATTATCCAGGCTGGCATGAGCCGGGTACAACACTTGAGGCTTTAATAAATAAACAAGCCCTGGAAGAATTACCAGCTGATTTACAGAGTATCGTGATAAATGCCTGCAAAGTAGTGAACCTGGATATGATTTCTGAATATACTACGCGTAATCAACAGGCTTTAGATACCCTTGTTAATAAACATAAAGTGAAGCTTTTGAAATTACCCGACGAAGTATTAGATAGACTTCAAAGTCTGTCTGATGAAGTTTTAAATGAAGTTGCAGCAACCGATAAAATGACTAAAAAGGTTTTTGAGTCATTTAAATCTTATCGTGACAAGGTAAAACTATGGAGTGATATATCTGAGCTGGCTTATTTAACATCACGCTAACTAAATTGTTTCTACAAGCACATTTATTTATGTGATGTTTAGTGAAAAGACCATAAGTGTATATTCGACTTAACTTAAGGCGGGCAAACACCTGAACCATATGAACCAACTACACCACCCGGCGGTTCTATTGTTACATCCGCAAGGTCAATAATAGCCACGGGTAGTGTGACTGCTAATTTTTCTACGTTCTCTGTGCCACTGACTTCTGCAAATACTGATATCTCAACAATATTCCAGCTGGATTCTGATTTAGGGTACGTTAATGAAAAATATGCAAAACCAGATTCGTCAGTAATTATGCTATTAAAACCCGCTTCAAGCGTGGGAGTTAATGTCGGGTGAGCGGCAATACTTGCGGCATTAGTGGGATCTAAAAAACCATTGGCGTTTCTATCTTCACCCGCATCCAGTACACCATTATTATTTATATCTTCTGCATCACATACTACATAGTTTGCATTGTTTATAACCCAACTATCCGCTGTCGCGGTATAAAAACCCAAAGCATAAGACAGATTTTTCATGGAAATAGAAACTCGTGTATTCGGCGCTGCATTACCGTCAATATCTGTGACCTGTATAACATAGGGTTTTTGATATTGAAGTACATTTAAATCTTCAATGATGCTAGATGTACCAACCACGATACGTGCAGCGCCACCATCATCAGAGCCGCATGCCTGTAAAATCATTAATATGGGTAATATAACTGCGAATAATTTTTTATTCATTAATGTTAAATCCTGTTGTATCTTATTGATAATAGCAGGAAAATATAAAATTACTGCATTAATTCTGGTAACCAGGTGGCTAATCCCGGCCACCAGGCAATCAAAGCCATCGCGAGTATTTGTATCAGGATAAACGGCATAACACCTTTATAAATATCTGATGTTTGAATTTCGGCTGGTGTCACCCCTCTTAAATAAAATAGTGAAAATCCAAAAGGCGGTGTTAAAAAGGATGTTTGTAAATTTATAGCAATCAGAATACCTAACCATATCGGATCTATACCCATTGCCAGTAATATTGGACCTACGATAGGAATTACTACAAAAGTAATCTCTATAAAATCGAGCACAAAACCCAGTAAAAACATAACCAGCATCACTAGAAACAATGCACCGACAGCTCCTCCAGGTAAATCACTTAAAAACGTCTGTATTAGTTCATCACCTTCAAAACCTCTAAAAACCAGTGAGAAAATAGACGCTCCAATCAAGATCATAAATACCATGCTGCTTATACGCGTTGTTTCCTGCATAACTTCGCGCATAATACTGACTGAAAGTTGCTTTCTGTAACCGGCTAAAACAATTGCCCCCATCGCCCCGACCGCAGCTGCCTCAGTAGGTGTTGCTAAACCACCAATTATTGAACCTAAAACCATGAGGATTAAAAACAGGGGGGGCACTAACTCTATCATCACCTGTTTAGCTAACTGACTTCGATCCTGTAACTCAGCTTCTGGTAAAGCAGGCATTGACTGTGGTTTTAGCTTGGCCACAATCAACAAGTATGTAATATATAGTGCGACCAATAGCAGCCCTGGTATAAGCGCGCCTATAAATAAATCGCCTACTGAAAGAGTTTCCGGGCTAAATATACCCATATCAAGCTGAGCTTGCTGATAAGCAGATGAAAGTACATCTCCTAATAAAACAAGAACGATAGAAGGCGGAATAATTTGTCCCAGCGTACCAGAGGCACAGATAGTACCGCAGGCAATCTGTGGGTCGTAACCTCGTTTTAACATGGTTGGCAAAGATAACAGGCCCATCGTCACCACTGTCGCGCCGACTATTCCGGTGCTGGCTGCAAGCAACATACCCACTAGCGTAACCGATATACCTATACCCCCACGAACAGATCCGAACAACTGCGCCATGGTCTCCAGCAAATTTTCTGCTATTTTTGAGCGCTCTAACATAACCCCCATAAAGACAAATAAAGGTACAGCCAGTAATACCTGGTTCATCATAATGCCGAATAAACGATTTGGTAAGGCCTCTAGAAAAGCGTTATCAAAAACCTCTAAATAACTACCAATACCCGCAAACAACAAAGCCGTACCCGCCAGCGTAAACGCCACAGGATAACCACTTAATAGCAAAACAAATACACAGACAAATAACCAGATAGCCATATATTCCATTAGAGAGTGTCTACCTTTAGTGGTTTTTGACTGGATTGAGGGTCAACATAACCGGAGATCGTGAGAACAGCTTTTAATATCATAGCCAGCCCCTGTAACATGAGTAATGTAGCCATAATCAGTATCAGGCTTTTAAGTAGGTAAACACCCGGCAAACCACCTGCCTCACGGGAGCTTTCTGTGACCGTCCAGGAGTCTATAATATAGGGCGTACTCACCCATATTATAAATATCATTACCGGCATTAATATTAAAAAATGGCCTGCTAAATCAACCCAGGCTTTGCCTTTTATACCTAATTTAGTGTAAAAAATATCAACTCTTACATGGGCATTTTGCTTCAGCGTATAAGCCGCCCCCAGTAGAAAAACGATTGAATGGAAGTAGGAAATAGACTCCTGTAAAGCTATCCAGCCTGTATCAAAGACATAACGCAAAAGCACAACCGCAAATGTTACTAACACCATAATTAGTACTAACCAGGATACTGAACGGCCTGTCCAGTCTATAAACTGTTCAAGTTTATCTGCTGTAACTTTAAAATAATCTTGTAATTTAGTATTCATCGGCGCATTTTACACAGTTATCCCTTATAGGTAACAGTTTGTCGGTTATACATTGAATTTTAAGGTATTTCATATAATCGTTATAATAATTGAATAAAAACTATAATTAATGAAAAAATAATGAATAAAATCTTTCTTATCCTCGGTTACCTGTCCTCCACATCACTTCTGTATGCTAATAACTCAAATAATATTGAAAGTGGTGAATTTATTACCAAACAGCATGCCTTGAACTGTATCCAGCAAAATAAAGAAATGAGTCGTGCTAGTAAACAAATGATTAACACAGAAACAAATAAAACACATTTAAAAGCAAAGATTAACTACCTGCAAAATGAAATTAAAAACCGCCGTCAGTTTATTCACAAATTAGATCAGAGTAGTGACCATAGTAACAATGAGAACTATAATCAACTTATTGATCAATTTGAGTTATTAATTGAAGAACACAAAGATGCCATCAAATTATATAATCAGGAAAACCAGCTACATATAAGCCAGCATAATAGTGTCAAACGTCTTGAAGAACGTTTTTCTTCGCAGTGTCTAAATAATATTCAAATACAGGAAAACCTGCATAATGTAGTTTGTGCAGGTGAAAATATTCGTTGGTGTGGCCTGTTTCAATTTCAATAGGATTAATAACCTTTCAGTGCAGTTTCGCTCAGGCATATCTCCCTCGGGGACAGAGCATCTTCCCCGCTCTGTCTCCTTAACCCACACTACCACGAGCTGATAGTGTCGCATCCGACTCTGTAAAACTCCTGGTGGTTTCAAAACAGGGGACAGAGCGCCAAAAGACGGCGTTCTTTCCCCGAGGGAGATGAGCCTGAACTATATAAAAAAATTCCTGTTTAACAACTCTTTATAAAATCTTTCTATAAGGATCCTGGCATCACTAATGATATAATTAATCACGAGGTAGTAAGCAACAGGAGCGTGATCATGTTAAATACTGCATTTAAACATTCACCTTTACCAGATGACGAGCAGCTAATTAGTTGTAAAATCTGTATGGAGTTTGTTCCTTTGTCTGAGTCACAAATATCTGAAGCTGAGGAATATATCGCTTATTTTTGCGGCCTTGAATGTTATGACTTATGGAAACACCAGAAACAGACAACAAAAATTAACAAAGAAGAATAACTTTTTATTAAATGTTATTTTTTGTTTAAATACTAAAAGGGCATGCCTATTTATATGCCCCTGGGAGTTATGACCTACTATAAGCTGTTTCACAGTTTGTTTAAAACTGCCTTTGTTTATAACCCTTCTATAAAATTATTTATTTCTTTATAATAACTCTCATGCATTTGTATTGTATTATGTCCAACATATGGGTATTGAATAAACCTGTTTTGTTTGCCTGCCACTTCTCTTAAATTTTGTAAATTTATATCTGCTATTATTTCATCTTCATAAGCTGCTATCATCAATACCGGATTTTTAACACTACTTATATAATCAACCGTAGAAAAAGGGTGTTTTAATAAAAATTTCACCGGAAAAAATTTATACTGCTTTGATGCCATGTTTTCAATACTATCAAATGGTGTAATTAAAATAAGTCCGGATACCTCTCTATTTGCCGCAAGATAAGTCGCCACTGATGAGCCAAGACTTCTACCTATTACAATAATATCATCAGCTGATAGTTGATATTTTTTTACAACTAAATCATAAACGACTAATGCATTGTTGTATAAACTAAGCTGTGAAGGTTTGCCGGAACTTTTTCCATAACCTGGATAATTAAAAGTAATACTCTGTCGAACATTAAATTCTTTTGCTTCATGGTTTAAATAAACCACATCTTCTGCGTTACCGCCAAAGTATAAAATCGTCTTATTACTGGCCTTGTTTAAATCAATTTTCCAGCCATGTAAAACTTCATTATTAATGGAAAATTCAATTTCATTTTTTCTCATTAATTGATAAATATCTTCAACAGGCTGTGGCGGAAAGAATATCAGTTTGTCCTGCAAAACATATAATGCAGTGCAACTAAACAAATAAATAACCGCTAAAAATAATAAAAAATTTATCATCAGCCTCATATCTATAAATGTAAAAGTTTATCGAGCTCTTCTCTGGTTGAATGCACACCCCTATCTTTATAGAATTCCAGTATTTCATCTACTGCCTGTTGCGGTTCATCAACCACACAAAACATTTCTAAATCCTCTTTCGTAATCATACCCTGATGACATAAAGTGTTTTCAAACCAGTCTAATAATGGTTGCCAGAACTGCCTGTTCATTAATATAACCGGAATTTCAGGTGTTTTACCCGTTTGTGTCAGGGTAAACATTTCTGCCATTTCATCTAATGTGCCAAAACCTCCCGGGCACACTACATAAGCGGCTGCATATTTAACAAACATAACTTTGCGGGAAAAAAAATGGCTAAAATTTAAGCTTAAGTTTTGATATGGGTTAGGCGTTTGCTCTTTTGGCAGCTCAATATTTAACCCCACACTCACCGATTGACCTTCAGAGCAACCTCTGTTTGCCGCTTCCATTATTCCCGGGCCACCACCAGAAATAATAGAAAAACCCGCATCAGATAATAATCGGGCAACTTCTCTGGCTTTTTTATAATCATCTGAACTCTCATTCGCTTTGGCTGAGCCAAATATGCTTACTGCTGGTTTAATATGCGATAGCTGCTCAAAACCATCGACAAACTCTGACATGATTTTAAATACCCGCCAGGATTCACGATTCAACTCTTTGTAAGGGTCACGCCTGTCTGTTGATTCTTTTTTTATCATCCGTTTTACCATCTGTTTATTATTAATGTCATAATACCCTCAATATTTTTACTTGCACAATGATTCTCTTATGGCAAAAAAACCTCCTTTTATTTTAGTTGATGGCTCTTCTTATTTATTTAGAGCTTTTCATGCACTACCGCCCCTGGAAAACTCAAAGGGGCAACCCACCGGTGCTATATACGGCGTTATAAATATGCTTAAGAAACTGGTAACTGACTATAAACCAGAATACATGGCAGTTGTATTTGATGCTAAGGGTAAAACTTTTCGTAGTGATCTTTATAAGGAATATAAAGCAAATCGCCCTCCCATGCCTGATGATCTGCGCACACAAATCGAGCCTATACATCAATTAGTTGATGCTCTGGGATACCCTAGAATTGTCGTGCCTAAAGTTGAAGCTGATGATGTAATTGGCACACTGGCGCAACAGGCGGAAGCTGAAGGTCATGATGTGCTTATTTCTACCGGTGATAAAGATCTTGCTCAATTAGTCACCGATAAAATTACCCTGATTAATACTATGACTAACCACATCAGCACACCTGAATCGGTTATGCAAAAATTTGGCGTCTCTACGCAACAGATAATCGATTATCTGGCATTAATCGGTGATACCGCTGATAACATTCCCGGTATAAATAAAGTAGGGCCTAAAACTGCAGTTAAATGGCTCGCACAATATGATTCAGTTGATAACATTATAAAACATGCCGATGAGTTTAAAGGCAAGGTGGGCGAGTACCTGCGTCAAGGCCTTGAACAACTGCCTCTCTCATACCAGTTAGCCACCATTGTATGTGATGTAAAACTGGACAAGAAACCTGAAGACTTACAACTTCAGTCTGCTGATACGCAAAGTCTTAAAGAACTTTATAGTGAATATGAATTTAAAAGCTGGCTAACTGAGCTGGGTGGTGAATCAACAGGTGCAAACTTCTCTAAACCTGATATGCAAGTAGATTATCAGACAGTATTAAAACAACAGGATTTTGAGGGCTGGTTAAAACAGCTCAAAAAAGCTGATATGTTTGCATTTGATACGGAAACCACCAGCCTCAATTATATGCAGGCCAAAGTGGTTGGGGTGTCATTCTGTATTGAACCTGGAAAAGCGGCATATGTCCCCTTTGCCCATGATTATGAAGGTGCACCTGAACAATTAACTGAAGAGCTTGTGCTGGGTAGTTTAAAACCATTACTAGAAGACCCGAATACTGCAAAACTTGGCCAAAACCTTAAATATGATGCCCACGTATTACAGAATCATGGCATTTATATGCAAGGGATCAGTAATGACACACTGCTCGA
>JAPHRB010000103.1 GCA_026197015.1 Gammaproteobacteria bacterium
ATGTTAAGCCTGTTAAGAGACAATACTCTACAGCTTGATGTTACAAGTTCTAATATGGATTTAAGTATTAGTCGTGCACGCACTATGTTACAGAGTTCGGTTAACATCAGCATAACCTCAGCGTCAGTGAGCGATAATATACTCGAAGCTAATGTAAGACTAGAAAATAACTCAGGCCATAAAACGCCTTCAGGTTATCCATCACGGCGTATGTGGCTTCATTTCAAAGTGACTGATAGCAATAATAATATAATTTTTGAATCAGGAAAAATAAACTCAGATGGCTCTATTGCTGGCGCCATAAATGATGTAGACCAGACTCAGTTTGAAGCGCATTATGATTTAATTAACAGCGCTGATCAGGTGCAGATTTACGAGCCTGTCATGGTTAATTCTGATGATCAAATTACCTATACTTTACTTCGCGGTGCACGTTATCTGAAAGATAATCGTTTAACACCACAGGGTTTTAATAAGCTGCTTGTGCCTGCAGATGTTGCGGTACTTGGCCAGGCCGCGAATGATGCTAACTTTAATCAGGGGCGTGATGACATTACTTATCGTTTCCCGGTTGCAGTATCAGGTGATTTGAATATCAGTGTTGCATTGCACTATCAAACGATTAAACATGGATTCTTGCAGGATCTGTATCGTGATATTCAGCTCGAACAGGTTAAAACCTTCAAGGCGATGTATGACGCACGAAGCATCAAACATGAGTTGATAACAAGTGCGCAAACCACAGTGTTTAATGCTAATGCAGGCGCTAATGATAGCGACAATAATACTAACGACAACGATAGTACTCATGACAGTGATAACACTACTGCAGATGATGTTTCTAATGCTGAAAGTAGTGCCGGCTCGATCTCTATCATGAGTCTGATTATGTTTCTTTTTTTAAGTGTTTCTCGTTTGATATTTTATAAAAAGAATATTTGAATAATGATGTTCCGCTAGCAGTTGATTTAAAACGGGTTTAATTAAACCCAGATGTAATTAGAATGTTAGCAGTAATCTTTGGTTGCCTGGAATTGCTATGGTATTTAATTGAAAAATAAAACAAATAAGGTCGTTTAAACCGACTTATTTAGAAACAGTGAAAACCATTTTTTTATAATATCTCATAGCATCATAGATAGATTTTTAATCTAGTTGTTTACGCATAATCCGCTTTTGATCAAGGTGCCTGTTTTGCAACTTATCACAAGGCTTTTGCAATCACACTTTTATTTTATCTATTGTTTGTATGTTGAGGTTATAAAATACCAGGATTAAGCGGTTAATGTTTCAGGTATTTATTGAAAATCGCCGACATATCATCTGGTTCTATAGGTTTAGTGAGATAATCATTCATGCCTGCCGCTTCGGCGAGCTGCAGATCTTTTTTCATGGCGTTTGCAGAAAGTCCGCAGATGATTAAATTTGTATAACCATTTTCACGAATAAGTCGAGTTGCATCATATCCATCCATTATGGGCATTTGTATATCCATAAGTACTAGATCATAAGTCTCATTGTTTAAGATCTTATCCACTGCCTGTTGACCATTTTCGACAATGTCACATGTAAGGCCAAAATTTTTGAGTAATTGCTCTGCGACTATCTGGTTAACGTGATTATCTTCTACGAGCAGTAAATGCCCTGTGTATTGTGGATTGTCTTCAGTGTTTATGAGTTCGCTGGCTGGGGATGTCTGTTTTATTTTAAACAACTCAGTAAAAAAACTATTAAAAGTGTCGGGAGAAAAAGGGTGTCTTAAAACGGGGAGCTTCCAGTTGGTGTTTAATTCTTCTGAGAAACCCTGAGGTTGTATATCTGTTATAAATGCAAAGCTTATATTATTAACCTGTAATGATTCGATAAGGTGTTTTTTTCTGTGAAGAGTTTCCATATCAGGCATATCAATAATTACAGCATTATTTTCTCTGTCAAAATTCCTGGCATTAATTAAGATGTTTTCAATATCTTTCCATTGTATTTTATGTGTCTTTATTTTTAGAGATTTCAATATATCTTCATTAATTAATGGGGAGTCTTCTAATGCAAGGTAAGATAATATTAAATTATCTTTATCTATTGGTTTAATAGCCATTTCATCGGTAACAGATTTTATTTTTATGCTTACTTTAAAACAGCTGCCATGACCTTTTTTAGAAGTAACAGAAATGTGCCCGCCCATGAGTTCTGTTAATTGTTTGACGATGCTTAGACCTAAACCAGTGCCGCCATATTTTCTGCTGGTAGACCCATCCGACTGTGTAAAAGATTGAAAAATATTATCAATTTCCTGCTTGTTAAGGCCTATGCCTGTGTCATTGACCTCAATTTCAAGAAAATGCTCGTTATTCTCTTTTTTACAATCAAAATGAACGTGTACATGACCCTGATCAGTAAATTTAAATGCATTGTTACAAATATTTAATAATATCTGGCTAATGCGTAACGGATCGCCATAAATTTTTCTGGGTAAACCTGGAGAGTAGGTGATGCGAAATTTAAGGCCTTTCTCTATCGGGGTAATCGACATTGCAGAAACGATATTATCAATAATGCTATCAACCGGGAACTCTATGGATTCGATGTCCATTTTGCCCGCTTCAATTTTAGAAAAATCAAGAATGTCGTTAATTACATTCATTAAAATCTGCCCTGAAAAACCTGCTTTTTCAAGATATTTTTTCTGTTCTTTTGTAAGGTCTGTTTTAAGTGTAAGATCAATTAAGCCAATAATGCCGTTCATAGGTGTGCGTATTTCGTGACTCATATTGGCCAGAAACATGCTCTTGCTTTTTGCCGCCTGTTCAGCATTGTCTTTTTCTATAGCTAATTCAATATTTAGTTTTTCCTGTTCATCATGCATTTTTTGTGTTGATAAAAGCAGTTCGGATGTTTGTTTGTTTTTGGAATGAAAAATGTTCGCAGCTTTGGCCAGCGCACCAATTTCGTCTTTGCGCTGTATGCCAGGGATGTTTTTGACAGTCTCGTCTTTTGTGAGCATTCTAAATACGTCTGTAATATTACGTATGGGAGTGATTATTCTGTTTGATAAAAACCATCCGGTTAATAAAGTGATAAGAATGGAAATAATAGAGGTTATATTGGCATTGGTCTGCGCTATTGTTGATTGTGATTTGGCTTGTGCAGTCATTTCTTTTTGGGCTTCGCTAACGCTTTCTCTTAATGCTTTAGTCAGATATAAAAACTCATTGGCTGAACCGGCCATAACTACATTAACCAGAAAAACATAACCACGTGTTATCTGGGTTAGTTTAAGAAAATCTTTTTTCAGGGTTTTTAGTAAAACCCTGGTGGGTTCAGGGTTTGATAAAATGGAATCTGATGAAGAATAAATCAGAGTTATTTCTTTTTTGAACTGATTAACATGTTCCTGGTCAGGTGAGTTTAGATATTGATATATCAATTTTTCAGATGATGCTATGTGATATTTTATTTTATTGATTTTTTCGTCAGATACGTTTTTCTTATTAAGAGTTAAATTGTTAATTGTTTTATTAATGTTTATGTATGCAGGCTGTATATTGTTTTTAATAATTGAATTTCGTTGGCTTCGCCCATCAATAACACTGGAAAAATTATCATTATAGTCGTTAAGGTGCGCACGCATCCGTGAAATCATATCAGTTTGAGTTGTGCTGGATGATGAGTTTTTTATTACGTTTTCAAAAATATCTAAACGCTGTTTTAATCGTTTCATTAATTCGTAAAATCGAGAACTTGATATTTCACTTGCGGTTTCTTTATATATAAGTAAGTTTCGCTGCAGGTCCATTACGTCACGTTCAAGCTCGTAAGCAAGCCCTACGTGCTCGTAAGATTGATTAATGATGTGTTGATTTTTGAGTAAGGTAGATTGTATTGAACGTGAAAGCAGTATCTGTATGAGCAATACCGAGACAAGTATGACTAATACAAAAAATATCTGGTTTTTAAGTGATCTAATCATCTATGCTGGCTTCAGGTGCTTATGAACTCATACCATTTCTGTAAGCTGTATTCATATGTGGGCATAACTGTATTCCACACTGCTACATTACTGAAACGTTTTTCATAACTACCACCTCTACGAATATCACCTTTGTGTACAGAAATTTTACCATCTGTGCCTCTAAGGTCTTTAGTGGCAGTTTTTCCCTGGTACCAGTATTCCCACTCTGCCTGGTTAAGATGCTGTTTAGAACGTTGAGGATTAGAAATGTAATAACCCTGTCGTGCAATAAATGCGCCTGGCCAACCAGATAACCACCAGTTCATATAGTCATAAGCTGCATCTTTGACGGCTCCTGTGGCATTAGATGATAAACACATTACGCCGTGCCAGCCCCGATAACCTTCTTTTGGTGCGGCATAAACAGCGGGGATGTTCCTGCCATTTAGTGCTGAAACGGCTGGCGAGAACATGCTTTCAATGACAACTCTATTTGAAGACATAAAATCTATAGATTCGGGTACTGAAGTCCAGAAACCACTAAAGTGCCCGGCTTTCTTCTTTTTGATTAATATGTCGAATAAGCTATCTAATTCTGTTTTGCTCATGGCGCCAATATCTTTAAATGTCATTAAACCACGGGCCTGAGCCGCTAGTGCCAAATCGAATAAGCCAATAGTGGGGGCATTTACGATAGCCACTTTACCTGCATGTTTTTCATCAAGTAACCAGCCCCAGCTTTCTGTCTCAAAGGGAATGCCTTTTTCGATGGCATTTGAGTTGTAACCGAAAGAGTCGACATTATGCACATAGGGTAAAAAACTAAGACGATCTGTATGAGCAGTGCCTAATTCATCATCGTCCTGCACATGTAATATTTTATAGGGTGCATCACCCGCGCCCAGTTTGGCCTCTGCTGTTAATTTTCCTGTTTTTGTGAGGTTATTAATTTCATCCCAGTGTTTAATGCGTTTTTTGTCTATGGCTTGAATTGAGCCTGAGCTCCAGAGTACATTGATGCTGTTTGACCATTGTTCATATAAGTCAAATGAGCGGGGTGAAACAGATGCTTTCTGTAATACAGCTGCGCTGCCCCGAGGTTCAAATTGCAGTTCAATGCCAAGGTCTGCCATTGCCTGTTGACGCAGTTCTTCCTGCAGAGTCACATGTGTACCAAGTACACGGAGTATAGTTTTATTACGCGAGTAGACGTAAGGTGCTTTAGCTGTAACACAGCTAGCAAGGCCTATTGTGGCTATTTTTGTCAGGCTTTCGCGTTTACCGATATCCACACTTGATGACTTCTCATTAGAGGCTTTTACATCCTTCATGTGGTTCCCTTAATTTAGTGGATATTTACCTGACTTTTAAATTATAGACTCTGAAACAGATTATGAAAGTAATCAGAAAACATAAGTGATTGAATTGAAGTGAAAACCACATAACTGGCGGTAAAGTCAGCAGTTAGAGAGTTTTATGGCATTGGTGTGTTGATTGTTAATAAACTTGATATAAATAGACGGAGTAAAGAAGTCTGTTACAAATGACAATCACCTGAAATTATAAATGTTTTTTACTTATCAGCAATCCTGATTGTGACTTCAAATGTAACCGCGAGTGTAAAATTTTCTGCTTATGATTTCTTTATTCTAGCGAGGCTAGTCAAACTTAAAAAACCAGAAGCAAATAACCATATAGCTGCTGGAACGGGTACAGGTGAATAAACAGGAAAGGGGTTATCGATAATAGCGAGAAGTGAACTACTCGCATGAAACTCAAGTAAGTTACCTGTGAATAAACCATCAGTCATTAAAAAACCATTATGGCTGGATCCGTCAAAAGCGAGTGTGGCGAAGTCAAATGTCGTGACATTATTAAACTCATCCCAGCTTGCGGTGATTGACATATCACCAGTAAAAGATGCAGAAGAACCTTGAGTTAAAAAGTCTATTACGCCAATAACATGCAAACTACCATCACTGTTGGTGGTGAATGCCGCATTGCTGATCTGTATATCGCCAAACAAAGATGAATTAGAGTTTAAACTTAGGTCTCCAGTACTATCTGTGTCTTCATACCTTAAAATTCCATCAGTAATAACTGATGTCAAAGGTCTTACTTCGCTATAGAAATCAACGACATTGAGATAGGGATCGTTAAAACTGTCAAAACTGGTGCTAAAAAGAGCCGCATATGTATTTTGAGCAATTAAAAATCCGGCTAAAATACCAATGATATTTTTTAATGGTTTATACATGTTTAAGTTCCATTTACGTAATGTTATTCATTTTTATTAATTTCTAATGATTTAGCATAATCTAAGCCAACTTTATAAGCTGTTGATTTAGAATGAATAGATTATTTTTGATGTTTATTTTTAACTGGATTATTGTAAAAAAAATCGACTTTTTAAATATGGATACTGGATTGAAAAAATAAAAGAGAAGGAAAAAAATTAACAATTAAGGGTAGGAAAATGACTGGCACTAATTAACTAAAGCCAATAAAAAAAGAAGTGTGTTTTAAGGGGGCGATCATCCGTTCGCCTCCTTAAAACATCAATACATAAACTCTTTAGAAAGCTAGTTTCGCCGTAAACTGAAGCCTGTCCATATCACCGTCTGAGCCAGTTTCAAGTTCACGTGTTGCGTGTGCAAATTCGCCGCCCACAATGAAACTTTTGCTAACTGCATAGAAAAGGTTGGCTCTTACACTGTATGTGCTTTCTGTGACTGCGGTTCCGGTTAAAGCGGTGTCATTATCGATATTTATGCTTGAGTAAGTCAGGTTGCTGCGCCATTTGTTATTCCAGATATGACGATAAGCCAGATAGTAGGCTGTCGAGTCAATGGCTTCCAGTTCCCCGCTAGCATCTATGACTGCACCATTGGCAACATTGATACCGATATATCGGCCCATGCCGCTACCCGTATTAATACCAAAACGAATATCATCTGCACCTAACATTAATTTTCCGGAAATACTTAAACCGTAAGATGAGGTTGAGCTATCTATGGCGGCACCGTCATTATAAGTAAGCTGGCGTGCCAGTAATGCTGTGACCAGGTTCAGGTCGCCACTTTTTAAATTGTAACGTGCAACAAAGTCAGGCAGTTCATTGTCATCAGTGACTATGCGAGTGCCACCGCCATTTGGTGTAACGGTTGTCTCGGGGTTTTCCATTGAGAACTGGAAATTGCCCAGAGTGTAACGAATTTGTGTCTGGCGAATAAATATGCCGAAGTCAGTATTACCGATGAAATCAGCAGTTTCAGGTAAGGCGCCGGTATTCTGGAAGGTTGACCATGTCTGACCAAATAACCAGTTGTCATAACTGATATAAGCATGACGCATTCTTGGGCTATAAGAGTTGGTTACGCGCTCGTTACCGTTTGGAGTGGCGAGAAAGTCAAATTCTAAAAAAGTTTTTAAAGTGTGGTTATCAATTATGCTTTCGGTGCCTATGTTAAAGCGTGACTGGCGAGCATGCATATCAAATGTCGTGTTCTCTTCTGTGCCACCCACCGGGGTTAGTGAGGGTATGTAAAAATCTCTGCCCAGGTTGCCTGCACCAAGTGCGCCATCGCTATAACTACTGGCTATGGCATCCATTTTCAGATAACCACCGATAGTCACGCTGGTATTGTCAAATGTACCGATGTTTACGGAATGTGCAGATGTAACAAATAACAGGCTTGTGCTTATGGCGCCACTGATGGCCGTTTTTTTCATGAATGTCATTAACATTACTCCTCATATAATTTATCAACATAGAGTTACTGTTAATGAGTTAATAAGCTATTAGATTTTGGTCTATGTTCTACTAAAGTCTTAATTGATTGTGTTATTTATTCAGGCGTACTATTTGCTCGTACTAGACGATGGTCTAATTGATCATGTGCACCCTAAGGCTGATTATAATGGGAATATCTTTATGCCTGAAACAACATGAGCAAAGTAATATGAGTAGTGATATGTCATCTGATCAATCTATATATCGGGTAAAGAAAAGTGTCGATAGAGAATTTAAGATTAATAAAAATCAGTACAGGCGTTTATATAAAAAATCTGTCGATGACAATGAAACTTTCTGGGCTGATCAGGCGCGTGATCTTGAGTGGACGAAAGAGTTCTCAAAAATTAAAGATGTCTCATTTGATAAACCGGACTTACATATTCGCTGGTTTGAAGATGGTGAGTTAAATATATGTGTTAACTGTGTTGATCGACATCTTGCAGATAAAGCAGAACAAACGGCAATTATTTTTGAGGGTGACCACCCTGATGACAGCCGACATATCACCTATAAAGAATTACACAGTGAAGTTTGTAAACTGTCGAATGTGCTTGAAAGTCAGGGTGTAAAAGCGGGTGATCGTGTGATGCTTTATATGCCTATGATTCCAGAAGCCGCTTACGCTATGTTGGCCTGTGCACGTATTGGCGCTATTCATTCAGTTGTATTTGGCGGGTTTTCTGCAAATGCGCTGGCAGATCGAATTGCCGACTGTGATGCGAGTATGGTTATTACAGCGGATATGGGTAAACGTGGTACTAAAACAATTCCTTTAAAACTTAATGTAGATGAAGCGCTTGATTTTGCTGGAACTGAGAGTGTTCACTCAGTGCTGGTTGTAAAAAATACCGGCGATGAGCTTAACTGGGTTGAGGGTCGTGATCACTGGTATGGTGAGTTAACTGCAAAGGCGAGCGGCGAGCATAAGGCTTTATCTTTTTCAGCAGAACATCCGTTATTTATTTTATATACCTCAGGTTCAACCGGCAAACCTAAAGGTTTACAACATACCAGTGCGGGATATTTAATTTATGCCGCAACGACATTCTCAAGTGTTTTTGATTATCAGCCAGGTGATGTTTACTGGTGTACAGCAGATGTTGGCTGGATAACCGGGCACAGTTATATTATTTATGGACCATTAGCCAGTGGTGCAACCACGTTGATGTTTGAGGGAGTGCCGAATTATCCCGGTCTTGGGCGTTTTGGTGAAGTTATAGATAAACATAAAGTCACACAGTTTTATACCGCACCAACAGCGGTACGTTTGTTAATGGCAGATAGTGATAGCGCTTTGAAATCGAGCCAGCGAACTTCTTTGCGAATTCTTGGGACGGTGGGTGAACCGATAAGCCCAGATGTGTGGCGTTGGTATTACAATGAATTTGGCCTAACTCAATGCCCTGTCATTGATACCTGGTGGCAGACTGAAACCGGAGGCCATATGATTAGTGCATTACCTGGTGCAACAGATTTAAAACCAGGCTCAGCGAGTTTGCCTTTTTTTGGTGTGCAGCCTGCCCTGGTTGATAAAAACAGTGATCTACTGGATGGTGAAAGTAGTGGGCATCTGGTTGTATTAGATAGTTGGCCGGGACAGGCGCGAACTATCTGGGGTGATCATCAGCGTTTTATCGATACTTATTTTAGTACCCATGAAGGCATGTATTTTTCCGGCGATGGAGCAAGACGTGATGAGGATGGTTATTACTGGATAACTGGGCGTATTGATGATGTGTTGAATGTGTCTGGTCATAGACTGGGTACAGCTGAAATTGAGAGCGCGCTGATTTCCCATGCCGTAGTTGCTGAAGCCGCGGTGGTTGGTTTTCCTCATGATATTAAAGGTGAGGCAATTTATGTTTATGTGGGTGCTGTGGTTGGTTTTAATGTAACAGAAGAAACAACCGCTGAGTTACGTGCGCATGTGCGTAAAGTATTAGGGCCTGTGGCCACACCTGACATGATACAGTGGGTAAGCGGATTGCCGAAGACACGGTCTGGAAAAATTATGCGACGAATTTTACGTAAAATTGCACATAATGATTTTGCAAATCTGGGTGATATTTCTACTTTAGCCGAACCCGGTGTTGTTGAAGATTTAATAGAAGGGCGTTTAAATCGATAACCCATGGTGATATATAATCTATAATTTATTAACTGTTAGTTATTATTTAATTACAATTATTTAAAGTATTGAGAGAATAAATCATGTTTCATTTTCACGTGGCAGACGATCATCCATTGTTTCGTAATGCTATGCTTGGAGTGATAAAACAGAATTATCCAGATTCATCTGTTAAAGAATCTGTAGACCTGGACAGTACAATCCGTGATCTGGAACTTAATGATGAAACCGATCTTCTTTTGCTCGATTTACGCATGCCAGGTAGTCAGGATCTTTTTGGTTTGATTATGGTAAGGGAAAAGTTTCCGAGTATTCCCGTGGCGATCATTTCCGCCATTGAAGAATTAGATACGATAAATAGAGCGATAGGTCATGGTGCATGTGGTTATATTCCTAAATCCTGTTCGCCACAAACTATTTATTCGGCAATTGATGAAATGTTGCATGGTGGACGCTGGATACCAGAAGAGTTTCGCGGTTCAATAACACCTGTTGATACTGAAGAAAAAGATCTTGCGGCAAAAATAGCCACACTGACACCGCAGCAATATAAAGTATTATGTTATTTGCGAGAGGGCTGGTTAAACAAGCAGATCGGTTTTGAAATGGGAGTGACTGAAGCCACTATCAAAGCGCATATCTCGGGTATTTTTAGAAAGCTGGGAATAAGTAACCGCACGCAGGCTGTAATCATGCTGGGTAAAATGTCTTTAAATAACAATGCTTCCAGTTAAATGTTTATCTTTGCGAGTAACGTTCAAGCAAGGCTCTTAGTTTTCCAGGTTTAATGGGTTTACGTAAAAAGTCAAAACCGTGAGATGTGACTCGAGTTGGCAGGTCTTCATCCGCTGCAGCAGATACAATGCATACAGGTATGTCTCCCCAGACTAAACGCATTTCATCAGCAAGTTGTACACCATTGAGTTTATTGCCAAGTTGAAAGTCCATTAGAATAACATTCGGTGCAGCATGATTATGTAAATAATTTTTTGCACTAGAGACACTGGTTGCACTCTGTAAATTACAGCCCCAGTTATCCGTTAAGGCACCCATAGCGTGAATATTTTCTTCATCATCATCCACATAAAATAAATTCATGTTTTCCAGCCCTGATTTGATTTCATAAATCGCGGGTTTGTTGACAGGGGTGTTTATTTTTTCACGTTTCGGAACCAGCAGCGAAAATAAACTGCCGTGACCATCCTC
>JAPHRB010000159.1 GCA_026197015.1 Gammaproteobacteria bacterium
CAATGTTGCCTATCAGGAAAACCACAATGGCGCATTAAACAGACTTAATTTAATTTTGAAAAATAACAGCTTAATCAAGTCTTCTACTTAACTTTACCCTTAAGAAAAGGCGTATATTTCTGATCAGTGCCATTGATATGATTAACTAACCAGGTTTTTAAATACACCGCAACATCTTCAATTGTACGTGTTTTAGCTATACGGTATTCATCAATGTATCCACTTACCTGTTTAATCATACTGTCATGTTGTTTTTTATGTTCTTCAAAATCAGGATAGTTACATTCCTTCATCATGCCTTCTTCGCGTGTAAAATGATATTTCGTGTAATCTACCAGCTGATTTAAGACATCTTCAACCATTACTTCATCTGTTTTATAGTGAGCTGCTGCCTGAAGCTGGTTAATTAAGCCCAGTAATTTTTTATGATCACTATCAATGCTATCAATTCCCACACTATAAGAATCTTGCCATTTAACAAAACGAGTAGCGATAATTTTGTCATGAACAACCGGGATGATAATTAATACGGCGATTAATATCCAGGGTAATGGGTGAGTGAAACCCAGCATAAAGCCCAGCACAATCATCACCAGTAAGCCTAATATCAATACTGATAAAATAAGCATACTGATACCCTTAGTAACAGTTGACATGATTTTTGACCTCAGATTTGGGTTTAGTTTGAATTTAGAGACTAACTAAAATACTGTCGACTTAAACTGATATTAGTCAATTCAGCTCATAAACATTGGCTTCAGCTTATTTAGAAATCTAAATTTATAAGTTATAATTTATTTTGCAATACTTCTTTAGATACATCTAGCGTTTTTTCTGAGCAACATGACGAGACCACTGATTTCTAATTACCCCTACATCAAACACTTATATGATTAATATGTTATCAGGGTGACATTAATGAAAAACGCTAACCGCTAGTCACTACCATATATCATTTTAGATTTTATGGCATCTTCGCCTAATGTTTTAGCAAGGCCGTTAACTTTATCAGGCAGAGTCACGCTCGATATATCAACATGTAATATTATAGTGCTAATTTAAGGATATGAATACTATAAGTTAATTAAGACTGTTTGATAACACCGTACTCGACCTCAAACAACCACAGATAACAGAGCGAACAAGGAGTCGCTCTATCTGCAGGAGTGAATGTCACCTCAGTCAACAAACGGGCCATACTGATGTATGGGTTCATAATGGGGTAATCCAAGACATAACATAAATTCACTTTTGGCCTGCGATATCACGCGTAAACTATCTTGAGACTCTATAAATAATGCTTTATCGTGTTTCAGTTCAATTGAATCTAAATTTAACTCACCTTGCATTAAATATAAAATACCTCTCATATTTTTATCGAAACTAATATTATATTCAGCCTGTTTCTCAAGACTAATATGCATATAACTTACCTGTGTATTCAAAATCAGTGGAGAACCTTCACCTACAATCACTTTCACCTTTCCGCCCGGTATGATCTGCACAGGAAACTCATCATGATTCACCTGCTGATATGAGGCTGACATTTGTTTAAGTTTCCCGGGCAAATTAATCCATAACTGTATTCCATTACTGTTACCTATTTCTGCCGGCATTTCAGAATGAATTATGCCCTTTCCCGCCGTGAAACGTTGTGCGCCCCCTGATGTTACAAAAGATTCATTACCCAGATTATCCTTATGATTCATTCCACCTTTAAACATATAAGTAATAGCCTCAAAACCACGATGCGGATGATCAGGAAAACCACGTCCAGGACTAACTTCAAAATGATCCCATAAAACAAATGGATCAAAGTTCATAAAACCATTTAAGGGAAAGAGACGTTTTACATCAACTCCATCACCTTCTGGTACAACTTTTATATCACGAATTGTATAAGACATTATTGAGCTCCAAATTTTTCGTTCCTGTCATGGGGGTTAGTAAAATTTAATTCAGGCCCCCTTGGCACTAATTGTGTTGGGTTCACACTAATATGGCTAATATAGTAATGTCGTTTGATATATTCAAAATCAACGGTTTCTGCTATGCCTTCAATTTGATATAACTCTCTAACATAATTAGACAAATTCGGATAATCTGAAATTCTTTTTAAATTACATTTAAAGTGCCCTACATATACTGCATCAAATCGAATCAGAGTGGTAAATAAACGCCAGTCAGCTTCTGTTAATTCGCTGCCCAGTAAGTACCTCTGTTTTGATAAAACAACCTCAACATTTTCCAGTTCATCAAACAAACGATCGAAAGCTTTATCATAAGCATCCTGAGACGTTGCAAATCCACATCGGTAAACTCCATTATTTATATTTTCATATATCGGCTGATTAATCTTATCTATTTCATCTCGTTTTACGTCTGGATAATAATCAGTCTTTACGTTTGTGAAGTCATTAAATGCTGAATTTAACATTCTAATAATTTCTGACGATTCATTATTAACGATTGTATTTAATTTTTTATCCCAGAGCACAGGCACCGTTATCTGCCCGGTAAAGTTTTTATCCGCCCGGGTATAAATCTCATGCATATACCTAAACCCATAAAGCCCATCACTATATTTACCCTGTTCTTCAAAGGTCCAGCCATCATCAAACATATCGGCTTCAACTACAGATAAACCAATTACCGCTTCAAGTTTTTTTAGCTTTCTGAAAATAACCGTTCGATGAGCCCATGGACAGGCGTCAGAAACATACAAATGATATCGATTCGCTTCAGCTGCAAACTCTGAACTCCCGTCATTCGTTACCCAATGACGGAATGTAGATTCCATTCTTTTGAAATCACCATCTTCTACTTCTTTTTCTAGCCAGTTATCCACCAGCTTACCATTAACTAACATACCCATTTTATTGTCCTCTTAAAGCACCATTAAAAACGCATAACAGGCATCCAGTCAGACGCCTGTTATCTTACGAGTTATTTATTTAATTTATTGTCAATACTTAATACACCTGCACCATGAACTGAAAGCAATAACAAACCACCCGCTATAGTGAAATTTTTCATAAACAGAATCATCTGTATCTGGTCAGCTAGATTTGCATAAAAAATAATCGCTGCCATAATGGAAAACCCGGCCAGAGCATAAGCAGCCCATTTGACTTTAAATCCGATAATCACCATTAAACCGCCAATAATTTCCAACACAATAACCAGGGGCAACAGGCCTCCAGGTACCCCCATACTATCCATATAACCCGCCGTTCCTGCATAAGCATCACCGATTTTATTTATACCCGCTAATAAAAAAATATGACCTAAAAACAGACGACCCACAAATTCAATTACATTATTCAAATTCCTTCTCCCCGTATTTAGTTAGTGAGCACCATATTAAGACTATTAATTAGATAAAAAAGCGCAGATTATAGCCTTTATATATCTAATTAATAGATATATACTAAAACAATGAATTCCCCAAAAGTAACCCTGGACCAGTGGCGCGCTCTTATAGCCGTGATAGATTATGGCGGTTTTTCACAGGCCGCCAATAAACTCAATAAAAGCCAGTCTTCGGTCAGTCACGCCGTTAATAAACTTCAGGACTTACTTGGTTTTAAAATTTTACATATACAGGGGCGTAAAGCGGTATTAAGTGATGCAGGGTTAATACTTCTTGAAAGAGCTCGCCAGTTACTAAAGGATGCATGTGCCATTGAACAACAGGCATTACATCTAGGTCAGGGCTGGGAGGCAGAAATACGTCTTGCTGTAGAAACCGCCTTTCCCACACACGTATTAATGAAGGCCCTTAAAGCATTTGAGCCCATAAGTAATAAAACACGTATCCGTTTACAGGAAGTCGTTTTGTCTGGAGCCGAAGAAGTTCTTTTAAATGGTAAAGCAGATCTGCTCATTAGCCCATATGTGCCACAGGGTTTTTTAGGTCAAGAATTAATACAGGTGAAATTCACAGCCGTTGCACACCCTGAACACAGGTTATTTAAGCTGGGTCATAAATTAAATACGCACGATTTAACTCGAGAAATACAGGTTATCGTCAGTGATTCTGGTAACAAGGGCATTAATACTGGCTGGTTAAGTGATTCTCAACGCTGGGCTGTTAATAGCCTGGAATCTGCTCGAAAAATAATTAGCAGCGGTCTGGGGTTTGCCTGGTTACCTGAAAGCGAGATAAAACAACAACTCAATGATAATGAGTTAAAAGCACTTCCCTTAAATGAAGGCGCCAGTTATACAGCCGTACTTTACCTGATTTACCCTGATTTGAGCCGTGTTGGTCCAGCAACAAAACAATTAGCAGAGATATTAAAGGCCGTGTCAGTTTAATAAATAGTGATTTAATCTAAAGAAATGATAAATAGTACTATGATAATCTCAATATCTATCACAATAGCTAAACAGAGAAAAACATGAGTAAATTTAGTACTGCTTTACTCTTTTTAATGATTACTGCCTGTAGTAATACTAAAAATCTGGCTCCACCTGCTAGCATATCTGCTAATGATACACCGACAGTCAAAAAACTATATACACATTACAATCAATGGCGAGGTGTGAAGTACCGAGAAGGCGGCATGTCTAAAAAGGGCGTCGACTGCTCTGGATTTGTGCATCTAGCTTACAAACAAAAATTACATAAAAAAATACCCCGCTCAACAGAAATGATGTCTGAATCAGGCAAAAAAATACAGCCTGGTAAACTCAGGCCTGGCGATGTCGTGTTCTTTAAAACTGGCTGGAAAGCAAGACACGTCGGGATTTACGTAGGGAAAGGTGAATTTATACATGCCTCTAGTAGCCGTGGAGTGATGAAATCAAGGCTAAATAACCCGTATTGGAAAGATGCTTACTGGATGTCACGTCGATACTAAATATGAGCGTCTTAACTTAGATAATGAACAACAGAATTAAGCATTTATATTATACTCGTCCTGCCAGTTCTGTAAGTTTAGCCATGCCTGAGATACTGCTGTCTCGCACATAATTGGTCGGCTTATGTAATACCTGGATACAAAGTGATGTTGTTTCTAAAATTATCTGCAAATGGATGGCTAAATAAACAAGCTCACCCAAATATAAAACATCACTACGTGCTAGAGCTATTAGATATACACAAACAGGGCACTCACCAAGCGCAGTTGATAGAGCACTATTAGCCAATTTCCTGAATGATAAAACCTATTTTTTACCTTCAATAACTGTTAAACCTAGCGACTGCCAGGCTTGCATACCGCCACGGTAATAATATATTTTTTCAGCTGGATAACCCAGTGCTAACATACCTCTAATTGCTCTCGGTGATTGTCCACACCATATACCATTACACCACAACATGACTTCCTTAGCCCGGCTAAAATCCCACTTACCACTCGCAGTTTCAACATCATCTTTAAGTATACTCATCATCTGATCAATAATTGATACATCAGAGTTTGTAGTTGATTTTACTGTAACCCCCAGTTTCGCAAGCGCTGAAACTTTTATAAGGTTACTACTGTCTTTATCAAACGTATTAAATGGAATATTTATTGAACTTGGAATTGTTGATTTTTCAAACCAGCTACTTGTTCTTGCATCTATTACAACACCAGTGCCCTGATTAACCTTGTGTTTAATAAAATCAAGCAGCTCTAACTCACCTACTGTTTTTACATTAGGAGAAACGTGTATAGGCTGAATGCAAAATGGAGGGCATTGACGGGATGTTTTTGTATAACCCCCCGTTAATACGTTGTTCTCATTCTGGATTCGTTGAATTTTAATAACTTTACCATTATGCGCAGTATTTACCGTTGATAATGTTTTAGTTATATTCACATCTAAAGCATAAACTGGAAACATTAACCCCATAAACAATGGGAATAGAACAGAATAAATATTCATCTTAAGTACACGAATCATAAAACCACCTAATTAAATTTAATATATTAATATCTATTTTTTAAAATAAAGGCTGAATAGCAATCTTGTAGCAGTAGGCATTGATAAATTACTCTCATAATAAATATCTACAACATTTTGTTTATCTTCTTCAGAAAGCATTCTGTAGGATGTATATGTAGCAGGGAGACTAGTACGTAAGCTTTTTTCAAACTCCAGTTTCTTCTTTTTTGCTTCATCATCGTTTATATGCAAATCCTCTGAAGCATCAACTTTTGCAGAATCTTGTACAGAATCTTTTACAGAGTAACTAGATTCAGCTTCTGCATCTAAAGCATCAAGATATGGGTCTGCAACAGAGACTGAAATAAAGAAACTGAAAGCTATGGTTATCGAAAGCAAATTAACTTTAATATCTGACAGGTATTTAAAATCCATACAACTCTACCGTTATATAACTAGCCCATGCACTAATAATACATAGACAGATCATTAACAACTCTTTAATTAAAATAAAAGATAATTTTACAGGCAACACAACTAACCGGTACCTCTTCCCTTTAATAATACTAGCACAATATCTAGGGTATTTTGCTAACATTTAATAAAACTTGCGAAATCTTAAGATTTTTTTATCTAATTCAGAGAGTTAGATATGTAGATCACTACTCAGCTGACACCACCTCAGGTATTTCAATATAATTAATTATTGATTGATTTGAACGCACACTTTCAAGCCTTTCGATTTAATACCGAATAATACAGACGTACCGATTGATACATATAAACATTCAACACAGCCAGACTAAGCCCCCATAAAACAGCACCTAAATGAAAAAAAACAGTAGGGACGAGGAACGAAGTTAAGGTTAATAGAAATGCAGATAAGTGAATATAGTACTGATACAACATTTTTTTACGACTAATAACTTCATTCATTGTAGGGATAGAGGACAGCCCCGCTGTTATTCGAGACCTTTCTTTATTAAGATTAAGCCACACAAGAAAGGGAACAATTTTAAATAACATTCCATTTATTACAGATATTACAAATCCATAAAAAAAAACATACCCCGTTAAAACACTTAAATCACCAGCATAATATCTATCGAAGTTAAATATCAAAACACATAAAATTAATGAGCCTAAACCCGTCAACCAGAAGTACGTCCCCGCGTCCACTAGTCTTTTTTTACGCTTTAAAATAAGATTAATACTAACAAAAGAAAATGCCAGAATAGATAGACTAATAATGGCAAAAATGAATTGTAAAGAATACTCGAGATAAATAAGTGCCGACAACACTAAAAGACAAACGAACACAATTATTGAGTAATATTTTTTAAACTTATCAGGATACTCTTTGGTAACTTGAAACATGGGAATAACCTGATAGGAAATGGCTACTATCATTATAGTTACCCAGCCTAAAGCAGCCCACACTACATGTATAGCCGTCAGCTGTCTTAACAATGGAAATGAATCCCAGGCAGTTCCTATAGCCAGCAGCGCACCTAATAAAAAAGCAATCCAGAAAGAGTTTATTGCCAGCCGCATACCTGTCGCAGAGGCTAATTCAGATTTAGCTTTGAACAAAGCATAAGTAGTTAAAATCAGAAACCCTAATAATCCCGGAACCAGAAAAAACAAGCCGATTTTTATTACAGCGTTTTCTGAGATTGCCAAACCAATGGTAAATAAACCAATACCTGTAACCACAAACAAAAAAATTATTTTACTGCTAATTTTTGACTTATAAATATCACAGCCGGCTAATACGGGTAAGAGCTGAAATGTGGCCCCCATCATCATCATGCTAATAAAACCAAGTGATAGCAAATGCGTTACTGCTAACGTTTCAGGTAGCCATCTATTGTGAAGCACTTCCGGCCCTGCAATGAGTACCAGTATTATTGCGGAAATTGCAAATATTGGTGCGCTAATGAAAAATCGTAATGGAGCCCATAGATCTGGCGATTGTTGCAGAGAAAGCTGAGTATAATTCATGTTCATTCTTTATATAGATTGATACTATCATTTTAAGTTCAACGTATTTTTACAGAACACTAAGATTAGATACGGGGATTTTTTTACTGGATTTAAATCTGACTTTTTACAAATTCACCTGTCTTTTTATCTTTAGCAAACCAGATATAAATATCAAACCCACATTCGCCATTTGTGACCTTATATCTAAATCCGTTATCTAATAAGATATCGTACAAAGGATGTGGCTGCATACGGTGAATCATTTTTATATACTCACCCTGCTTTAAGTTATCCAGCCCTTTCATTACAACATCCATTGGTTCAGGAGGTTGCATTTCATGTACATCCATTAATACTTCTTTACACATGATTACGCAGTACAACTACTTTTATCACGAATAGCTTTAGTTAACTGTTCTGAGTTTTCAGCGCAATCGCGATCTATCATAGGATATAAAATTTGCTCTTCTTTCATATTATGCTGCTGCATGTATATCAGTAAAGTTTCAGATAAACCCAGGTAGCGATCCTGATTTTTACTCTGCAGGGCTTTTTCAAGTTCTGTAATAAGTGACTTCATTTGCTCGTGTTCGTGACGCATCATTTCTGTCGGCCCATGACGCATGCCACTTACTTCTTCAAATTCAGGAAAAAGAACCTCCTCTTCGTGTTGAAAGTGGAATAACATACAATTTATAAATTCTTTAGTTGCACTATTTGCCTGATCCCAGTCATTTTTTGAAACATATAGTTCTGCACTAGCATAAAAGTCATCACATAACTTGTGGTCTGCGGTCATTACATCGCTAATTGAAATCATAGTTACCCCCATATAACGAATAATATACAGGTACTCACTATGTGATCCTTAACAAATATCAATTTTAACTATATAAATCAGACTTCTGCAAAGTCTTCCATTTGCTCCCTATCCAGAATTGTAATTTCAGAACCATCTACTGTAATCGTTTCACTATTGCGTAACTGCTTGATTATTCTTGAGAAAGTTTCAGGTTTGATGGAAAGGCGAGAAGCAAGCACTGATTTTGGCATGGTTAAACGCAGGTGATCACTATCCCCTGCCTGCTGCAGCAGATAAGAAGCAAGACGATGTCGACCTGTTTGTACGCTAAGGTGATCAATTTCATGTATAAGTCCATTAATACGCTGACTCATTTTACCTAATAGCACCATACATGTTTCCGGGCTTTTATGAAGCATCTGTATAAACTGTTTAACATCAAAAGCAATCACTTCAACCTGGTTTAATGCTGATACTGAGACTGGAAAGTGTGCTTGATCGAGGAACATCAACGCTTCTCCAAAGGTTTCACCGTCTTTTACAACTTCAATTACTTTTTCCTGACCATCTGCTGAAATACGAAATAACTTTACCAGACCACTAAACACCAGATAAAAGTTCTCAACCTTATCGCCCTGTGAAAACAATGATTCTTCTTTTTGCAACTTATGTAAACAGGCGTGCTCCCAAATACCTGTCAGTTGATCGTCTGTGAGGTTTTCAAACAGGTGAATATTTTTAACAAATTTTTTATGTAAGGGCGTTAACAAGAGAACTCCAGTTTATAATTTTTATACTTTAAGGGGTTAAACCGATTATATCCCTTCAACAACACCAATAAAAGTGTATGTGTCAGGCTTGATTAATATCAAGGCCTCTTATCAAGCAGCGTTATCTAATATGCCCACGATTATATATAAGCATATATATAAATGAAAACAGCGAGGATACTACGCTATGTCTGAGGTTTTTACTAAATCAATGGCACGTAACATCTTTTATGGTGGAAGCGTGTTTTTCTTCTTACTCTTGATCGCACTCACATTTCAGACTCATGAAGCCTGGCCTGAGCGTGATAACCATGAAAACCTGACCGATCAGGTTCGACATGGTAAAGAGTTATGGGAAGTCAATAACTGTGTTGGTTGTCACTCATTACTAGGCGAAGGCGCATACTTTGCACCTGAATTAGGTAATGTTTATCAGCGATACGGAAACAGTACTGATGCAATCAAAGCATTTATTATGAGTCGACCTAAAGAAGGTATAGAAGGTCGCCGCAGCATGCCCCAGTTCAACTTCAATGATGAAGAACTGGAAGCAATTGCTCAATTCCTTAAATACGTGTCAGGAATAAATACAAACGACTGGCCACCTAATATTCAAGGGTAAGAGGTAGAGATAATATGAAATATGAATCACAGTCAGTTGCGAAACTGTACTTTATCGCTGCAATAGGCCTATTTGTTGGGCAGATCGTATTTGGTCTGATAATGGGCTTACAATATGTCATGGGAGACTTTTTGTTTCCTGAGATTCCTTTTAACGTTGCCCGCATGGTGCATACTAACCTGTTAATCGTCTGGTTATTATTTGGTTTCATGGGTGCATCATACTACCTGGTACCCGAAGAGGCCGAAACCGAGCTACATAGCCCGATGCTGGCTAAACTCATGTTCTGGGTATTTTTAGTTGCCGGTGCATTAACAATTTTAGGTTACCTTTTAGTGCCTTATGCAGCCTTAGCTGAAATGACGGGCAACCATTTATTACCCACTATGGGTCGAGAGTTTCTCGAACAACCCACTATTACCAAAATTGGTATTGTTATTGTCGCGTTAACATTCCTGTATAACATTGCATTTACAATATTAAAAGGTCGTAAAACAGTTATTACACTGGTACTGCTACTTGGTCTGGCCGGTTTAGCTATATTCTTCCTGTTCTCATTCTATAACCCTGATAATCTGGTTAAAGATAAGTTCTACTGGTGGTTTGTTGTACATCTTTGGGTAGAAGGTGTTTGGGAATTAATCATGGCGTCCATTCTGGCCTTTGTATTAATCAAAACAACTGGTGTTGACCGTGAGATTATTGAGAAATGGTTATATATCATTATCGCAATGGCTCTAATCACAGGTTTAATTGGTACAGGACATCACTTCTTCTGGATTGGTGCCCCCGAGTACTGGTTATGGTGGGGCTCTATCTTCTCCGCACTCGAACCGATACCGTTCTTTATGATGACTGTATTTGCCTTTAATATGGTAAACAAACGTCGCATAAATCACCCTAATCAGCCTGCAGTTTTATGGGCGCTAGGTACAGCGGTAATGGCATTCCTGGGCGCAGGTGTATGGGGTTTCATGCACACATTAGCTCCGGTTAACTATTATACTCACGGCACACAAATTACAGCAGCACATGGTCATATGGCCTTCTACGGTGCCTATGTAATGATTGTTCTGGCGATTATTTCTTACGCTATGCCAATGATGCGTGGACGCAAAGCCTGTAACAGTGCTGCTTCACAAATTGTAGAAATGTGGTCTTTCTGGTTAATGACTATATCAATGGTATTCATCACACTGTTCTTAACAGGTGCTGGAATCCTGCAGGTATGGTTACAACGATTCTCAGATGAACCCATGTCTTTTATGGTCGTTCAGGAAAAGATCGAATTATTCTACTGGATGCGTGAAGGCGCAGGCCTTGTGTTCCTCATAGGTTTACTGCTCTATGTTTATAGCTTCTTTATCGGAGGCAAAGAAAGAACAGTAGAAGATAAAGTGTAAAAAGAAGTAAATGGAGATCGGCTAAGTAAATCGTTCGATAACTATCTCAAGGGTATAGAAATTCAACTCTTGCCCTTGAGATAATCGGTCTTAGCCGATGTTCTTTAGTATCCCCCGTCACAGAGATAAGTATGTATATTCAGGAATCCATCAAAACCAAATACCCACCTGGCGATCTTGCACTGTGGATTTTTATCTGCGCCGAGCTTCTGGTATTTGCTATTTTTTTTGCAGCTTACGCATTTACGCGAGCTAGCAATATCGAATTATTTAATCAGTATCAGGCAACTTTAAATACCGATCTGGCACTGCTTAATACCATTGCGCTACTCACTAGTAGTTACTTTGTTGTGAGTGCAATTATTTCTATAAAAGAAAACAAACAAAAACAATCCACTCGCTTTTTATTTTTATCCATCATTGGCGGTTGTGCATTTTTAATTATGAAAATGACCGAATACTCACACCATATGAGTGAAGGCATTAATTTAACAACTAACCTTTTTTATATGTTTTATTTGTCACTTACCTTTTTCCATTTTATGCATGTAATCTTAGGCATTATGATTCTGCTTGTATTATGGCTAAACACACGCAAAGGTTTATATACAGCCGACAATCATGACGGTCTGGTTTCAGGTGGTGCATACTGGCATATGGTCGACCTGGTATGGCTTATTCTATTTCCACTAATTTACATTATGAAATAAATAGTCAATATGAATATAAACCTTAGATTATTTTATTTGTATTTCTTCATGCTGAAGCTTAAGCACATAAATGCACTTAATGATCCAGCGACTTTATAAAACTTAAGGTCGCCAGCCTCGACAAAAAATTACGGAGTTAAATAATGGAAAAAAGCTATCGCACAAATAATATTATTTTTGCTACATTAGTATTGCTAACTTTATTCACCTGGATATTAGGCCAAAAAGATATCATTGGCGACATATCCGAGATAATAGACGGTAAAGCATTTTTTCTTATTTTACTTAGCATCGCCATTATAAAAGTGCATTTAATTGGTGATTTTTTTATGCACCTGAATACAGTTTCAGGTTTCTGGCGTTGGATAATTACCCTGTGGGTAATGCTTACGGGTAGTTTTATCGCCATCGCATTCTTGCTTTAAGAGGACACAATCATGACAGAAGCAGCAGCATCTATAAACTCACATGACGAAATACCCTTCTACCAGCCAACTGGTAATGAGGTGGAGTTATTTGAATATGCGTTTAAAAACAAATTACCTCTTTTAATAAAAGGCCCGACCGGCTGTGGTAAAACACGTTTTATTCAGCATATGGCAGCTAAAATGAATCAGCAACTTTATACCGTTGCCTGTCACGATGATTTAACCAGTGCGGACTTAACCGGTCGACATTTAATCAGTGAAACAGGCACTTACTGGAATGATGGCCCACTCACTCGTGCTGTGCGAGAAGGCGCCATCTGTTATTTAGATGAGGTAGTGGAAGCTCGTAAAGATACCACTGTAGTATTGCATCCACTAACTGATGACAGACGCATTTTACCACTAGATAGAACCGGCGAGACGTTACATGCCCCCGATACTTTCATGTTAATTGTATCTTATAACCCCGGTTACCAAAATTTATTAAAAGGCATGAAACCTTCAACACGGCAACGTTTTGTTGCAATTAGCTTTGATTACCCCAACGCAGATTTAGAAACACAGATAATTATTAATGAAACAAAGATAGAAAGAGAGCACGCTGAAAAACTGGTTGCCATAGCCAGCGCGCTTCGCTCACTTAAAGATCATGATTTAGATGAAGCTGCATCCACACGTTTACTTATCTATTGTGCAACACTAATTAGCGATGGTTTTCCATTCAGAGATGCCTGCACTGCAGCCATTATTGAGCCCTTAACCGATGATGATGACACATTAAAAGCATTACACGATATTGTAGATGCTTTTGTTGATTAACTATTACCACAGACATACAGAGGACGTAGAGTTTATTTTTTATGTTACACGCAGGCCTGATAAATTATAATGTTAGCCCCAAATACAAAAACACAAGCATATCGAAATATCGGACAGATAACATTCTTCGCTCTGTTTATGTTTGCGCCTGTATTAAATATATTTCGTCTGGATTTATATGAAGGCCACTTTATTTTACTGGGTTTTAACTGGACATTAGGTTTAACTGAATTTCAGCATGGTAATGCGACTGCTGGTGAAGCCGCTTTAAATATTTTAGTCAGAGTTTTTATACCTTTCTTTGCTCTTGCAGGTGCATTTATTATAAGCAGTTTTTACTGGGGACGCCTTTATTGCGGCTGGTTATGCCCGCATTACACAGTAGTAGAAACGATTAATAAATTAATGACGCTTGGCATTGGCAAACCCTCACTCTGGGAAGACAAAGAGCTCCCGAAAAAACAGGCAGATGGATCAGTTCAAAAAACGCATTCAATATATAAAATATTCACGTTTTTAGCCATTATAGGTTTTGCTTTTTTATGGGCAGTAAGTTTCATGACATACCTGCTGCCACCAAAAATGATCTACCATAATTTATTCACCCTTCAACTCACTTTCAATCAGGCGTTATTCATTGGTGTAGCGACTTTTTTATTGACTATAGAATTTGCTTTTGCCAGGCACTTTTTTTGTCGCTTCGCATGCGCGGTTGGTTTATTTCAAAGTTTATCCTGGATGAGTAACAATAATGCCAGAGCTATTCAGTTCGAGACCTCACGTGCGAATGAATGCAAAGACTGCAATGAGGCATGTGATAATGTTTGCCCAATGCGCCTTAAAACCCGCAGCAGCAAACGCAAGAAGTTCACATGCACCACCTGCCTTGCATGTGTATCGGCCTGTGAACAGGTGCAAGATGGTGATCCATTACTCAGCTGGGATAAACCCCATGAAGGCGCGCGTAGCACGGCACCTGTCTTTGTACCGCTTAAACAGCAAAAGGATAAATAATGGAAGAGCAAATAGGCGAACTCTGGCATAAGATTCTTTATAAAGTTACTGATCAAACTTTTCCGCAGGCAAAGGTTGAACTAGGAGATATTAAAGGTCGACTACTAATTTATCTAAGAGCATTGAATAAAGATAACGGTTTATCCATAGAGCTGGCTGACAAACGTAAACATGCTAAGCAGCGTAACTGGATTCAAAAAATGGCTGGTAATCACCGCTATATTACTGCATGCTGGCGGAATGAAGATTCATTATATCTGCCATCTGAAATAGCTTTTTACGAAGACACTCAACTCAACAAAGACCTGTACTTCTGGCTTGCAGGATTGAGCTCTCAAATACCCGAAGAAGAATTATCTAAAATTGACAGCTGGATTAGCTACAACCAGGTTCTATGCCAGCAAACATTACAACAACACGGTGGACTTAAAGCAAAATACCAACGTTTAGTCAAAGAACATATCAAAAATCGCCCACTCCTGGAAACCTTAGAAGGTGACGATCTGTTAGCAGAAAAAAATATTCGTGAGGCATTATTAAACCCGGAAATAATTCAGCAGCTACCGGAAACTAAATTTGCCCCTGCGCATGTTCCTCTATGGTTATATCAACCTCCAGAGCAGAACAAAAAATCTATAAACAGAGATAATGATAATAACAACCAGCACAGTAAAAACCAGAAAGAAGTAAAAGACATGGCGCGCAAAAAAGCCCGCGAAGTTGAATCAAGTGAAGAAACCACTGGATTAATCGCTGTAAGAATGGAAAATATTTTTTCATGGGGCGAGCACGCAGCCGTAGATCGCTCGCTTGATGATGAAGACGATTTAGACTGTGCCGAAACAGCTGCAAGAGAAATGGACGAAATTGCAGTGACTAACAATCAACGGGCTTCATCTTCACGTTTAAAATTTGACCTTGATTTACCCTCCTCTTCTGAGGATGACATTGTTATAAGTGATGGCATCTTATTACCTGAGTGGAATTATAAAAAATCTGAGTTAATTAAAGATCATTGTCGAGTTCTTGAATTACAAATAAAAAACCCGGGCAGTAATGAATTACCTGATCATTTAAGATCAATTGCGAAAAAATTAAAAAACCAGTTTCAGGCACTGGCCCCTGCAAGACAATGGCGCAATGGACAACAGGATGGTCAGGAAATTGATATAGAACGCTGGATACGTTTTGCGAGTGATAAAAAAGCCGGAAATGCATCTGCCGATCAGTTATACAAAGAAATGCGTAGCGGTAACCGCGACATGTGTTGCACGCTGTTAGCTGACTTATCTTTATCAACTGATAGCTGGTTAAACAATGACCATCGAATTATTGATGTTATCAGAGATACACTATTACTCTTTGGCGAAAGCCTGCAGGCAACAGGTGATGATTTTTCTATATGCGGCTTTTCATCACGTAGACGTGACCCTATTCGAATTCACCAATTGAAAAACTTTGATGAAAAATACAATGGTATAACTCGTGCGAGAATAAATTCAATTAAACCCGGTTACTACACACGCTTAGGCGCAGCCATACGTTACACCATGAAAGAACTTGCTAACCAGCCGCAGAGTAATCGATTACTACTCATACTAACAGATGGAAAACCAAATGATCTTGATCAATATGAAGGTCGTTATGGTGTAGAAGATACAAGACAGGCCATACTGGAAGCAAGGCGTGAAGGCTTGCAACCATTTTGCGTAACCATCGATACAAAAGGTAACGAGTATTTACCATACCTGTTTGGTAGCGATAGTTATGTTGTTATTAAAAACCCAATTGAATTACCAAAACGCCTACCATTATTGTATGCGCAATTAACGAGTCGTTAAAGACTAAATCAGTTTACAGATGCCTGTTCAAATACGTAACTGACATCTAATCTGAAAAAAGGATCGGTATGAAAAGTTCTAAAAATTTATTACAAAAAATATCTTTAGTAAGTGGAACTATCAGTTTCATACTTTCTATCGCCTGCATGGTATGGCTTTTTATAAGATATCAGAATCAGGGTTTAAACGACCCAATATCAGTGAGTTTAATGGCCTCTATTTTCTTCTTTATATGTGTTGGTGGCGTACTGGTTGTTATAACAAAAGCTAATATTCCGGATTTCAACATTAAAACTAACCCTCAGGATAAAGATTAACATCTGTTTTTAATTAATTATGCCTAACATTCAAACACCTAAAATCTGGTTTTATCTTTCAATTTTACCTAACTTTGTAGTTTTACTGGGCTTAACACTCGTATTTCTTGCAAGCACTTATCAATGGGGTATAGCAAACGAAATTCCTGTCTCTATGTTATTAGCCCTTTTCTTTTCTGAATTCAGCATGGTTATTGCCGGACTAGGTTTTGTCGGTTTTATTAAAACCCGACCTAAATCGAGAGGGGTGACATTTATAGGTATATGGAATGTGTTATTACTGATCACTGCCTGTGTTATTGGTTATAACATTTTCATGACCTTATAAATGACCTGCGATATATTATCTAACACAGCAACATTAGATTATTAAACCATGAACATCACCATAAACAATGACATTGCAAGAAAATCTAAAACACCACATAATATTTTTTTGTTAAACCTTGCGCTCATTCATCTATTAATGACACCTGCAACATTAATATTAAAAATAGGTATTTCAGGCTTGCTAATTCCGCTGGCCTTTTCACTGTTAATTATGCTTTATAGTCTAATTAAAATGAAAACCATTGATACAACTGAACACTGGTTTGTCTATGCC
>JAPHRB010000031.1 GCA_026197015.1 Gammaproteobacteria bacterium
CCAAACGCGCCATTGCTCATAACCAGTATATGGTCACCCGGTTTACTTTGCTCGGTTAACAGACCAACGACACCCTCTATAGATCGTTTTAATATTGCCGGCGCTTTCACCTTATCAACAACTGACTGCATATCCCAGTCGACACCTTCTGGCTGGAACATTATTACTTCATCTGCTAATTCTAATGAGGGCGCAAGTTGTTGTTTAAACACACCCATGCGCATGGTATTTGACCGCGGCTCTAATATCGCCCATATTTTTGCATCCCCAACAGCATCCCTCAGGCCTTGCAAGGTTTCTGTAATAGCCGTTGGATGATGAGCAAAATCATCATAAACAGTAATGCCATCCACTTCACCTGTTACCTCCATACGACGTTTTATACCTTTAAACTCTTTTAATGCCTCTATAGCTTGCTCAACTGGTACACCGACATGCTGTGCCGCAATAATAGCCGCCAGAGCATTCATCCGGTTATGCGGACCTAGTAAGCCGCTTGTTACTGTGCCTGCTTTTTCACCCTTATATAAAACATCAAAACTTCGTCCATCAGACGAAACATTATCGATCATCCACAGGCTTTCATTATGGTTGGCAAAATCAGCCCTTTCACTCCAACAGCCTTTTTGTAATACATCCTGCACATTTTTATCATCATTGTTATGCACGATTAAACCTTCACCGGGCACGGTTCTTACTAAATGATGAAACTGTTTTTTTATTGCATGCAGGTCTTCAAAGATATCAGCATGATCAAATTCAAGATTGTTCAGAATAACTGTTCGAGAGTGGTAATGAACAAACTTTGAACGTTTATCAAAAAAAGCAGTGTCGTACTCATCCGCTTCTACAACAAAAAATGAACCTTCACCTAAACGCGCGGATATACCGAAATTAGCTGGCACTCCACCAATTAAAAAACCGGGCTGCAAACCCGCGTATTCCAGTATCCACGCAAGTATTGAACTGGTGGTTGTTTTTCCATGAGTGCCTGCCACCGCTAGAACCCATTTATCTTTTAATACATTTTCTGCCAGCCATTGTGGTCCCGAGTTATAACTTAAATTTTTATTTAAGACATACTCAATAGCTTCATTTCCCCTGGACATAACATTACCCACGACCACCTGATCCTGATCAACCAGGTGCTCAGCTTTATAACCCTGCATTAAATCTATTCCCTGAGATTCAAGCTGAGTGCTCATTGGTGGATAAACATTAAGATCTGACCCAGTTACCTTATGCCCTGCCTGCCTGGCAAGCACCGCAACACCCCCCATAAACGTGCCACAAATACCCAGTATATGAATATGCAAATTTAACTCCCTTATATATCAATATTTATATTTTTTTAAAATCAGGAAAGCTCTGGAAAAACTATTTTTCTCGCCAGTAATGAGATCACGATATAACAAATGGTCAAAATCATGGCTACTGGTAGGCGCACACTAAATGACTCTCTGAATACATGTGCGTAAACAGCCAGATTCCAGCTAACAAACATTAATAACAACAATGACAGGCTTAACATTGATTCTGCTGCTTCAGGGTCTGCATTAAAGTTATATAACATAGGTAAAACAATGATCTGAAAAACAACACCAATACTTGCCAGTGCTATAACACTTTGCACAAACCGCTCTAACCTGGAAAATGCATGTAAACACAGATACACGAAGAGCAATAAAACAACCACATCTAACGCCATGGCAAATACAGCATATTGAAAGTCTGTATTAATAACCAGACCGGGTATCCCTGTTACAAAGTAAAAGGCTAAACAAAGCCGCATTAATACGTTTGAATAAGGTAAATCCTGCGGCCCTTTATTTAGAAGTAGAACCCCTAATAAGGGCTTAAAAAAACTATTCATATTTAATTTGGCAATCTCTGTTTAATACTCGATAATTATACCCTTAACAACCGATAATATTCTGAAATTTATGAAACTCACTATTACACGTCCTGATGACTGGCATTTACATGTGCGAGATGGCGCGGCGCTTAAGTACACCGTACCTTTCACTGCACGACAGTTTTCACGTGCGATTATTATGCCGAACCTGTCTCCTCCAAATATCACCACTGAACAGGCATTAGCTTATCGTGATCGTATTCTTGCAGTAACACCATCTAAGCTTAATTTTCAGCCATTAATGACGCTTTACCTGACGGACAATACCCCCCCGAATGAAATTGCTATCGCTAAACAAAGCGCTCATGTGGTAGCGGTAAAGTTATACCCGGCTGGAGCTACAACCAATTCTGATGCAGGCGTAACTGATATACGTAAATGTTATAAAACACTTGAAGCGCTACAAAAACACAATATGCCGCTATTAGTACACGGTGAAGTAACCAGCCCTGAGGTAGATGTTTTTGACAGGGAAAAGCAGTTTATTGATAAAGTCCTCATTCCCACACGTAAGGCCTTCCCTGAACTCAAAATTGTCTTTGAACATATAACAACCAAAGATGCTGTTGATTTTGTTCTGGCTGAAGACCCGTTTACCGGGGCTACAATCACACCTCAGCACTTACTTTATAATCGAAATGCTATTTTCAAAGGCGGTATACGCCCACATTATTACTGTTTACCCGTATTGAAAAGAGAAGAGCACAGGCTCGCGCTCAATAGTGCAGCTATTTCTGGTAATAAGAAGTTTTTCCTGGGAACAGATAGCGCACCTCATTCACAGAGCAATAAAGAAAGTGCCTGCGGCTGTGCTGGCATCTTTTCGGCGCCACTAGCCATTGAGTTATATACACGCGCATTTGATGACAATAACGCTTTAGACAAGCTAGAAGGTTTTGCCAGTTTTCATGGTGCAGATTTTTACGGCCTGGAAAGAAATACCCAGAGCATTACTTTACAGAAAGCAGACTGGACAGTTCCTGAAAGTTATCCATTTGCAGATGGCAATATAGTGCCATTACATGCAGGCGAAACTGAAACCTGGCAACTGTTATAACGTTAACAACTGGGAAATGAGACAGGTAAAAAGAGACCTTGCTTTAATAAACAGATGTTACCTTGTAGCCCTGCTGCTCTAACAGATGTAATACACCTGACTCACCCGGTAAATGTAATGCACCAATCGCTATAAAAGCCTGACCAGTCTCTAATATTGGTGTCATGCGTTTCACCATTCGTACATTACGTACATCCAGTAACTGATACATAAACTGGTCATCAATCTCAGAATCGTCATACATAAATGACTCTTGAATTTGCACCAGCCTGGCTAGATCCCGACTAACGTAAGCATCCAGCATCTCTGGCATTTGTGCATCTGTTGTTTCAATTTCTTCAATTGAACGATTCAACATCCAGAGTTGCTCTTTAATACTCATTGAATCGAATACTGATACCTGCTCATGAGCTGTTTCCAACCCGGATAATTTCATATTTCGCTGGCTTGCACGACGATAAAGCACCATATCTAAAGCACTCGAACCCTGCGACTGCTGGTCTACTGGCATCATTAGCAACATTAATACTGCCCAGGGTTTCATATTGTTAATAACATCTTCAGATATAAAAATGCGTTTATTGATTAAACTGGTCAGACGTTTGTATTCAATGTGCCCCATTACCCCTTTTAATGTTCGTCCATCATTAAAAAAACTGGCGCTAGTAATGATACCCATAGCCTGAAAATTCATTAACACTTCCATAGCAAAGTGATCCGCCTGTTTAAAGGCCTGTTCAACCTCTGTAGACAGGTTTGTCACCCTTGGGTCAGCCACATGCATCGTGCCATAAAGATAACTATTACCTATTCCCTGCTTTTCAATTTTCCATAACAGGCCTTTGGGGTGTAGAATGCCCGACTTATCCCCTGACTCGGCATAACTATTTTGCCAAACACTCGAAAGCAGCAAAGTCAGAACTAACAATGTTTTTATATTTTTCATATTTTAAATATATTACAGCCTACTAAAAGAATTAACACCCGCATGAGTATAGATACAAATAAACCGACTCCTATGTCACGCCGTTTCAGAGGTTTTATGCCCGTTGTAATAGACGTGGAAACCGGCGGTTTTAATGCAAAAAAAGACGCCTTATTAGAAGTTGCTGCCGCCACATTAAAAATTAACGACAATGGAATTATAGAGATAGATGAGCAGATTTGCCGTCATATTGTGCCTTTTGAAGGTTCAAATATGGAACCAAAATCGTTAGAGATAACCGGTATTGACCCTTATCACCCTTTTAGAATGGCGATTGCAGAGTCTCAGGCATTGGGTGAAATTTTTTCGTTTATTCGTAAAAGTCTGAAAAAAAATCAGTGCAACCGCGCCATAATGGTAGGCCACAATACGGTCATGGATTTAAATTTTATAAATGCGGCAGCAGAGCGTTGCAATATAAGCCGCAATCCTTTCCACCCATTTAGCACATTTGATACCGTTTCATTCGCGGGTCTGGCTTATGGCCAGACAGTTCTTTCCAGAGCGGTTAAAGCCGCCGGCATTGAATGGGATAATGATCAGGCTCACTCAGCGAGTTATGACACACTAAAAACTGCCGAGTTATTTTGCACCATTATCAATCGCTGGCGCAGATCAACTGGTTTAGTTTGGACTGCACAAGTTGATGATTAATGATAATATAACCGTGATTACCCGGCAGTTGCCTTAATTTAGGCGTTAGAGATAGCTTTCAGGGTGAATAAGTCCAGTTTCAATTGGACAACAGGGAATAACTGTAAGCCTTTTGGGGAAAAGGCAGCTTAAATTTTTATTTAAACCACAGTTAAAAAAAATAGCTATACTCCACTAAGGCAACTATCATGGAACCAGCGTACGCTCGTCTATCTTATTTAGACAGCTATTATAAAAACAGGGCTCGCAGTAAAGCACAGATGTCGAACAAAGACGTATCCATAATTATCGTAGATGACATGCAGTTTAGCCGCGTGGTCATTCAGGCAGCCCTTAAAAAAGCAGGGTTTAGTAACATTCGCGTTGCATCAAGAGCGCAGGAGGCCCTGAATATGATGGCTGATATGCACGCAGATGTCGTTCTTGCCGACTGGGTCATGCCCGAAATGGACGGACTGGAACTCACCGACATTATTCGCCAGAACGATGAAGAACTGGGTGTTTATACCGCTATTATTCTATTTACCGCGCAGGAAGGCATTGAACCTCTGGTTGAAGCCTTTGATCGTGGTGTAGATGATTACATCTGCAAACCACCTAATCCTCATGAGTTAGCCGCACGTGTTAATGCCTCAGCAAGAATGGCGTCTTTGCAGAATGATCTGCTGGAAACATCTCAACAGCTTGAAGACACTGTAAAACACCTTGAAGAAATGGCTCTTACCGACCCATTAACAGGTGTTGGTAATCGCAGGTTACTTACTCGACAGCTGGAATATCATTTGCTTGATGCTTCAGCCCGACACGGCGGCGTGTGTTTCGTGATGTTAGACATTGACCACTTTAAAAAGATCAATGATACACACGGTCATGATATCGGTGATGAAGTTTTAATTGGTTTTACTCGTCGAGTGCGACGCACGGTTCGCCCGACCGACCTGGTTGCACGGATGGGCGGTGAAGAATTCGGAATTATTATGCACTACACACGTGCTGAAAATTTCCGTCACTCAACTCTTGAGCGTATGCTTGCCAGCATAAACCAGCGGCCGTTCAAAACATCTGTTGGTGATTTAACAGTAACAGCATCTATCGGTGTCTGTTTCTATAAAGGTGAAGGCGAGCAGCCATCAGTGCAGGGTTTGATTAAATGCGCCGATGAAAAGTTATATAAAGCAAAAGCAAATGGTAGAAACCAGATTGTTTTCTAAATAACCCGTTTATCCGTTATACGGGCGCTTTATCAGACATAAAAAAACACGCTTAAAGCGTGTTTTTTTATGTCTGATATTAAATGACAGGGCTTAAGCAACAGCTTCATCAATCATCTTTTTAAGCTCACCCTTTTCAAACATTTCAAGAGTAATATCACAACCACCAATCAGTTCACCATTAATGTAAACCTGTGGGAATGTTGGCCAGTCAGCATAACGAGGTAAATTCTGAAAAACTTCTGGGTCTGCTAGTACGTTGCAATACCCAAATTCTTTTTCACATTTCTTTAATGCATCAACTGTACGGCTAGAAAACCCACAAGACGGGAACTGTGGAGTGCCTTTCATAAATAAAAATACTGAATGGCCTTTAACTGCTTCGTCTATACGATCCATTACGTCCATAAATCACCTCAAAAATCTGTTAAAAATTAGTTAGTAGTACATTGGGACTATTTTACGGGATTCAAGTGGGTTATATA
>JAPHRB010000120.1 GCA_026197015.1 Gammaproteobacteria bacterium
AAAGCCAATTGAAAAACGCAAAACTTTTACTTTAAGTAATCGCGCAACCCAATAGTGACCAAATTCATGAAATGCAACCAGAACACCAATTGCGATAATAAAGAAAAGAATATTGTGTAACAGACCACCTGCGCTCATAAATTAAACTCCAGTTTATTTACCCAGTCAGACGAAACATGACGTGCATCTGAATCAGCCTGTAAAATAGTTTGCAAACTATCTGCTTCAACTTTTGTCGTATTTTCCAATGTTTTTTCAATTACCTTAGATATGTTAGTAAAGCTTAATTTCTTATTTAAAAAAGCATCAACTGCAATTTCATTTGCCGCATTTAAAATTGTGGTTGATGTTCCACCCTCATTTAATGCTTCATAGGCCATGGCCAGGCAGGGGAAGCGCTCAAAGTCGGGTTTCTCAAAGTCTAGTCTTGCGACCTCAAAAATATCTAATGGTTCAACACCTGACAACATTCTTTCTGGCCAGGCCATAGCATGTGCAATAGGTGTTCGCATATCGGGATTACCCATTTGCGCCAATACAGATCCATCTGTGTAGCTAACCATAGAATGTATAATACTTTGCGTATGTAAAACTACCTGTACCATTGATGGCTGCGTATTAAATAACCAGCAAGCTTCAATGACCTCAAGACCTTTATTCATCATAGTGGCCGAATCGACAGATATTTTCTGCCCCATCACCCAGTTTGGATGAGCCACGGCCTCTTCTGGTGTCACTTTATGTAAAGTATTGATATCCCGTGTTCTAAATGGACCACCTGATGCCGTTAGTAATATTTTATTAACACCCTGTTTTTCCAGACCCGACTCAAAATTAGCAGGCATACACTGAAAAATAGCATTATGTTCTGAATCAATGGGTAACAGCTCAGCATTGTGCCTGGTCACTTCATTAATAAAGAGGTCTCCAGACATAACAAGTGCTTCTTTATTAGCCAGCAATATGCGCTTACCTGCACGGGCCGCAGCTATTGTTGGCAATAAACCTGCCGCACCAACAATAGCGGCCATTACCTGATCTACAGCCTGTAAACCGGCGACTCTTTCCAGTGATTCTGTTCCTGATAAAACTTCAGTGTTTACATCAGCAGCCTGCAGTTTTGTTTCTAATCGCTGCGCCGCATCTTCATTGACCAGTACCGCATATTGAGGTTTGAACTTGATACATTGTTGAAATAGTTTTTCATCAGCCTGATTTGCAGTCAACGCCACGACTTTATATTTTTCCGGATGACGATCAATTACATCTAGCGTATTCACACCAATGGTACCAGTAGAACCAAGAATACACACACCCTGTTTAGACATTAAATATCACCAGGCTTAAAAACAAAGCTAAAAAAGGCGCTGCAGATAATACACTATCAATTCGATCCAAAATTCCGCCATGCCCTGGCAGTATATGCCCTGTGTCTTTTAAATCTTTTTCTCGCTTAAGCAAGCTAACAAACAGGTCTCCTGCAACAGAAATAAATGTGGCAAGTGAAGAGATGATCAGTAACATGAAAATTTCTATTATCTGTAACTCAAATAAGAAAGCCGCAAGAAAACTATAAACAGTAGTTGCAAAAACAGCTCCGTACATGCCTTCTTTGGTTTTCCCGGGACTTAATTTTGGTGCCAGTTTATTTTTTCCAAAACGTTTACCTGAAAAATAGGCGCCAATGTCCGCCACCCAGACAATGCTTAAGCAATAAAACAACCATCCGGAACCTTCAGATCGAACCAGCACAAGCGCGAGTACGGGCGGTATTAATGCAACTACACCAATAAACAATTTGCCAATTGATAAAAACTGATTAGCTACCTGCGGGCCTTTTGAAAACATATGATAAATAGCAATAAACCAGGCCAGCACTGTAAACGATAAAACGACAGTTAACCATTGAGGGTTATTTGTTATAATTGCCTGTGAAAAATAGGCGCCCACAACAATCAACACTGCATAAACAGCCCGCAACACGCTATTTTGAAGACCACTCAGTCGAGCCCATTCCCATCCGGAAATTAGCATAACAACCAGCAATGAATAAAATATTATATTTTCAGGCTGAGTTAAAATACCCCAGATCACTAGCGCAGCCAGGGGTATTGCTGTTAATACTCTTTGCTTAAGCATCGCTAACTAAACCTGTTGCGTCTGAGTAGTATCAACTTGTTCACCTGTTTTCCCAAATCGTCTTTGACGACCTGCATACCAGCTTAAAGCTTCTGAAAATTCTTCTGATTTAAAATCAGGCCATAATACATCTGTGAAATATAATTCTGTATAAGCCAGTTGCCAGATTAAAAAATTACTTATGCGTTTTTCTCCGCCCGTACGTATAAACAAATCTGGTTCTGGTAATTGTTTTAAACAAACATACTCATTAATTAATTCTGCATTAACATCATCTATCTGAAGTTCACCCTGCTGTATTTTACTTACAATAGATTTACAGGCTTCAGCTATATCCCAACGTCCACCATAGTTAACCGCAATATTTAACTGTAAACCGGTGTTATTTTCTGTCAGGCTTTTTGCTTCATTAATTTTTATCTGGAGTTTTTCTGAAAATGCAGAACACTCACCAATAAAGCGTACACGTACATTTTGTTTATGTAATGATTTAACTTCAGACTGCAGTGTAGTTATGAACAGCTCCATCAAGCTACTCACTTCCTGTTCAGGACGTTTCCAGTTTTCGCTGCTAAATGCAAATAGTGTTAAGGCCTGTATTTTTTCCTTAATACACTCTTCAACAATTAGACGTGTTGCTTTAACTCCTGCGTGATGACCTGCAGTTCTAGGCATTAAACGTTTCTTTGCCCAACGCCCATTACCGTCCATTACAACCACGATATGGTTTGGCCGCTCACTATCTTCCTGATTTGTCTTGTTAATTGAAGTAACTGTCATTATCTTGATTTTACGCAGCAATTTAACGTGTTATTTTATTTATAAAATAAACTGTTAAATCTCCATCATTTCCTTTTCTTTAGCTTCCAGCAATTTATCTATTTCTGCAACATACTGATCTGTTAGTTTTTGAATTGCTTCTTCAGCATTACGTGCTCCATCTTCAGAAATTTCTTTCTCTTTTAACAGCTCTTTAAAATCACTATTTGCATCACGACGAATATTTCGAACAGCAACTTTGCCCGCTTCTCCCTCGCCTTTAACTACCTTAACCAGGTCACGGCGCCGCTCTTCAGTTAACATCGGCATTGGCACACGAATAACAGTGCCTTGTGAAGCCGGATTCAAACCAAGATTTGCCGACATAATTGCTTTTTCAATTGCTGCCACCATGGGTTTTTCCCAGGGCGTTACAGCAAGTGTTCTTGAGTCTTCCGCAACTACATTAGCGACCTGTTTTATTGGTGTCATACTGCCATAGTAATCAACCATAACCTGGTCTAACAAACTGGGGTGGGCACGGCCCGTACGAATTTTTGTTAACTCTGTTTTCAGGGATTCCACGCTTTTTATCATTCGTGATTTTGCATCCTGGGTTATTTCATCAATCATTTATCTCTCCAACTTTAAAGACAACTAAACTGAAGGCACTACGGTTGTACCTATCGATTTGTCTGATACTGTACGTACCAGATCACCAGTTTCATTTAAATTAAAAATTCGTAATGGCATATTTTGCTCTTTACACAAAACAATGGCTGTAGCATCCATTACTGCCAGGTTTTTAACTAAAACCTCATCATAACTCAACGTTTCATAACGCTTCGCATCAGGGTTTTTCATTGGATCAGAATCATATACTCCATCAACTTTAGTGGCTTTGATCAACACATCAGCTTCTATTTCTATGGCCCGTAAAGCGCCTGCACTATCAGTTGTAAAGAAGGGATTGCCTGTTCCGGCACCAAATATAACTACCCTGCCTTTTTCCAGGTGTCGAATTGCACGACGCCTGACATAGTCTTCACAGACCTGATGAATGCTTAAAGCAGACATAACACGACAGCTAGGCCCTACCCTTTCAATTGCATCCTGCAATGCCAGGCAGTTCATTACTGTTGCCAGCATGCCCATATGATCGCCAGTAACACGATCCATACCGGCTTCTGCAAGACCTGCACCTCGAAAGATATTTCCCGCACCAATAACAACGCCAACTTCCACACCTAGATCTATAATCTGTTTTATTTCTTCAGCAATACGGCCAATAATAGCAGGATCAATACCCGATTCCTGTGAACCCTGTAAAGCTTCACCACTTAATTTCAATAAAACACGTTTATAAACGGGTTTAGATTCACTCATTATTAATGCGTCCTGTTTTATGATTATTAAACATGTAATCGCTACCTTGCGTCTAAGAGCCGTGATATCTCCAGAAGAAGCTGATTACAATTAATATTTATCTAATTCTTCCTACTTTACACACAAAAAACCGGGAAATAAATCCCGGCCTTAAGTCCATCCATGATCACCAACTATATGTTAGGTAAATAACGACTCAGGTCGCGCCTGTGTGACTTCAGATCAAGGCGGGAAATGTAAGCTTACAAATGTAAGTGTCCATTTCCCAACGAAGAGCTGGAGTCACACGGGCGTGAGCTGAGTCGATATTTTTAGGTGGCGCTGATTTGGGCCATTACTTCATCCGCGAAGTTCTCTACTTTCTTCTCAATGCCTTCGCCTACTTCATAACGAGTAAAGCTCTTAACTTCAGCATCTTTAGATTTCAGTAGTTTCTCAACTGTCTGATCCGGGTCTTTTACGAAAGGCTGACCAACTAATGTAATTTCAGCAAGGTACTTACGAATACGACCACCGATCATTTTTTCAATAATATCATCTGGCTTACCGCTTTCTTTTGCCTGAGCAACAAGAATATCTTTTTCTTTTGCTAACATTTCTTCAGGTACTTCTGCTTCATTAACACAAGTAGGGTTAGTTGCTGCAATGTGCATAGCAAGATCTTTAATTAATTCCTGGTCGTCTTTATTAAGTTCAACCAGTACACCCATACGTATACCGTGGTTATATGAACCAAATGCACCATCCGTAGATTTACGCTCAAAACGACGCACCTGGATATTCTCACCAATCCTGGCAACCATTTCCTGACGAGTTTCTTCAATTGTCTTTCCACTTTCAAGTGTCAACGCACTTAAAACTTCAACATCCGCTGGTGAACTAGCGAGCACACATTGTGCAATGCCAGCTGTGAAAGCTTTAAACTCATCACCACCAGAAACAAAGTCTGTTTCACAGTTTACTTCAACAATAGCAGCTTCTTTTTTGTCATCACTTAGAGCAATTGAAACTAAACCTTCTGCAGCTGTACGACCTGCTTTCTTGTCTGCTTTTGCGAGACCAGATTTGCGCATATTTTCAATTGCAGTTTCCATATCGCCATCTACTTCCTGTAGGGCTTTTTTACATTCCATCATACCGGAGCCGGTGCGCTCACGTAATTCTTTAACCATAGCAGCAGTGATCTGCATAGTACTCACCTCATCAAATATTTGTTTATTGTATAACCGTTTCCCTTTCACTAAATATCAATCTAGAAAATAAGGGGCGTTAGAGCGGACATGTGCCCGCTCTACATAATGGTTACTTAGCTTCTGTTTCAGCTTTAGGTGCAGCTTCTGTTTCAGGAGCAGCTTCTGTTTCAGCTTTAGGTGCAGCTTTTTTCTTAGGTGCGGCTTTTTTCTTTACCGCCGCTTTTTTCTTAGGTGCTGCTTTTTCTGCTGCAACGCCTTCTTCAGCTTCAGCTGCGCCAATGTTTAATGAAGCAGCTTTACCTTCGATAATTGAGTCTGCAACCGCTTCGATATATAACTTAATTGAGCGAATCGCATCATCATTACCTGGAACAATGTAATCAACATCATCTGGTGAGTTGTTAGTATCAACAACACCCACTACCGGGATACCTAATACTTTTGATTCGTGAACTGCAATTGCTTCATTACCTGTATCGATAACAAACACTGCATCAGGTAAACCTGCCATGTCTTTAATACCACCCAGTGTTTTTTCAAGTTTTTCCATTTCACGGGTTTTTGTTAACGCTTCTTTTTTGATCATCTTGTCAAAAGAACCGTCAGTAGACATGGTTTCTAATTCTTTAAGACGACGAATAGACTGACGCACTGTATTAAAGTTAGTCAGCATACCACCTAACCAACGGTGGTTTACGAAAGGCATGCCACAACGAGCCGCTTCTTCAGCGATTGCACCGCGAGCTGCACGCTTAGTGCCTACAAATAAGATTTTACCGTTTGCAGCAGCAATTTTGCTGATTGCATTCAACGCATCGTTGAACATAGGTAATGTTTTTTCAAGATTGATGATATGAATTTTGTTGCGGTCACCAAAGATGTATTCTGCCATCTTGGGATTCCAGAAACGTGTTTGATGCCCGAAATGAACGCCTGCTTCAAGCATTTGGCGCATGGTTACTTTAGCCATTATTTAACTCCAGTTAGGGTTAGGCCTCCACATACCCCTTGCAACAACCTGATCCAGAATTTAACCTCTGTTCAGGCACCCAGTTACACGGTGATGGTATGTGTGCGTATTTAAAAAAATGTCGTTTGCGCATAAGCGCGGCGGCTTTATACCATATTCCGCAGTTTTTAACAATAAAAAGCGTGTTTTTCGTGTAATTAAAACTGCTAAGTCCAAGAAATATAAGGAAATCTTGAAAATCGTCTATAATTCAGGCCTAATCGTTTCCCAAGACTAAAATCACAACTAAAATGTAATATATGAGCATACTAATAAAAACTCCGGATGAAATAGCAAAAATGCGTATCGCAGGTCGTTTAGCTGCGGAAGTATTAGAAATGATAGAGCCCTATGTAAAACCCGGTATTACAACCAATGAGCTTGATCGTATATGTCACGATCACATCGTCAACAAGCAAAAAGCGATTCCCGCCCCCCTTAACTATCATGGCTTTCCCAAGTCGATTTGCACCTCCCTCAATTTCCAGGTTTGCCATGGCATCCCGTGTGAGAAAAAGTTAAAGAAAGGCGATCTTATCAATATCGATATTACCGTGATAAAAGACGACTATCACGGCGACACCAGCAAAATGTTTCATGTTGGTGAACCGACAATAAAGGGTACACGTGTATCTGATATCTCCCGGGAATGCCTTGTAAAAGGCATTAAACTCGTTAAACCCGGCACTCAATTAGGCGATATTGGTGAAGTTATTCAAAAACACGCTGAATCAAAAGGTTTTTCAGTTGTGCGTGAATACTGTGGTCATGGTATTGGCAGGGGGTTTCATGAAGATCCTCAGGTTATGCATTATGGCAAGGCCGGGACAGGCGTAACACTACAGGAAGGCATGATCTTTACCATTGAACCCATGATTAACATTGGCAAACGCCAGGTTAAGGTACTTAAAGACAACTGGACAGTAGTCACCAAAGACCATAGCCTTTCAGCCCAATGGGAGCACACTATACTGGTTACACCGACAGGTTATGAAGTGCTTACCTTAAGAGAAGGTGAAGAAATCTAATAACAGACAGGGGGTTAATACCCCCCCTGTCTGCAGATCTGAATCTGCGGCAACCGTTTATCAGCTTACCAAAACAGAAACAAATTCGATTTAACAACCCTAACCCTGGATCTTTCTATTCGTCATGGCCAACATTGAACTGCAATCCATTGAAATCTTGAATGAACATGAATTTAGCCGTCAGCTAAAATCCAGACCCGATCAAATTCTTAGTTTACTTAAAGAAACCATTCAAACCAGTCATGCAGCATTAAAACAGGCTTTTGAAGCCAATGCCGATACCCTGGCACTCGTTAATACCCGTGCATCAGTCATCGACAAGTTATTAATTCATGTATTTAATCATTATTTTGCAGATTGCGATCAGGACATCGCGTTAATAGCGGTAGGCGGTTATGGCCGTGGTGAACTTCACCCGGCTTCTGATATCGATTTAATGCTCTTATTGAAAGATACCGAGAACCCCGCCACCAAAGAAAAACTCGAACAGTTTTTAGTGCTGCTCTGGGATAGCAAATTAGATATAGGGCACAGTGTACGCACACTTGAAGAGTGCATAGACGAAGCCACTAAAGATATAACGGTTGTAACTAACTTAATGGAGTCACGCCTGTTAACTGGTGACCCGCTTTTATTCAATGACATGATGGAGGCCACCGGCCCGGAGCATATCTGGAACAGTAAAGACTTCTTTAAAGCCAAACTCGATGAGCAAACTCAACGCCATCGTAAATTTGGTGGTACCGCCTACAACCTGGAACCCAATATCAAAGAAAACCCGGGCGGCTTGCGCGACCTGCAAATGATCGGCTGGGTTGCAAAACGCCACTTTGGCACACGCATATTAAGAGAACTTGCCGGGCAGCACAATTTCCTGACCCAAAAAGAGCTGGAAGCACTAATTGAGTGCCAGACCTATTTATGGAAAATTCGTGTGCATTTACATTTTTTGACGGGGAAACATGAAGACCGTATGTTGTTCGATTTACAGAGACAACTCGCCGCTTCTTTCGGTTATGAGGATGGAGAAAACAATCTGGCCATTGAGCAGTTCATGCAAAAGTACTATCGCATCGTCCTCGAGTTAGAACGCTTAAACGAACTTTTATTACAGTTATTTCGCCAGGAAATACTCTATACGGATGAGCTGGAAGAGCCAGTTAAAATAAACCGTCGCTTTCATGTTATTAACAACTACATTGCTGCCCGTCAGGACAACGCCTTTATTGAGCATCCCAGCTCGTTACTGGAAATATTTTTAATTATGGAGCTGCACCCTGAAATACGCGGCGTGCATGCCCAGACAATTCGTTTAATACGGGAACACACCTACCTTATCGATGATAAATTCCGCGCCTCACAGACGGCCAAACAGCTCTTTATAGACATTATTACCCAATCGCGCGGTGTCACCCACGAATTACGACGAATGAATCGCTACGGCATACTAGCTGCGTACATACCAGCCTTTGAGCAAATTGTAGGGCGAATGCAATACGATCTGTTTCATGCCTACACAGTTGATCAGCACACTCTGTTTGTCGTCAGAAATATGCGGCGCTTATCAGTACCCAACTTCGCTCATGAGCACCCGCTTGCTAGCGGTATTTTTCATCATGTAAAAAAACCAGAACTACTTTATCTGGCGGGTTTATTTCACGATATTGCTAAAGGTCGTGGAGGTAACCATGCGAACCTGGGAGCTATTGATGCTGAAGAATTCTGCCTTAACCATGGACAGTCTGCTGAAGATAGTGAGTTTGTTGGCTGGTTAGTTAAAAAACACTTATTAATGTCTATGGTTGCACAACGTAAAGATATCAGCGACCCGGAAGTCATTTTTGCTTTTGCAAATGAAATGGGCAGCCTTGCCCATCTGGATAACCTTTATCTGTTAACCATGTGTGACATACGCGCAACCAACCCAAAGCAATGGAATTCATGGAAAGACAACCTTTTATCAGAGTTATACCATAAAGCGGCAGCCGCTATTAAAGCAGGCTTGAACAACCCGATTCAAAGAGAAATAGTCTGTCATGAAACACGCACCTCTGCGTCTCGTTTACTTGCAAAACACGGTGTTGTCTCAGAAGAACTTAACGAGTTATGGATGCCCTTCTCAGATAATTATTTCATTAACCATACCCCCGATGAAATTAACTGGCATAGTTTAATATTGCTTGATAAAGAGCAGCAATTACCAAAAATTAATACCCGTTTCAACCAACGTGAAGAAGCTGAAATATTTATATATAGCGAAGATGATGGAAAACTCTTTGTGACTATTGCTACAACATTAGAACAACTAGGCTTAAATATTGCTGATGCAAAAATTAGCGTTACTAAAGATAATTTTTCCATCAACAGCTTAAAAGTATTAGAAGAAGACGGTAGCAGCCCGACTGAAGAATACAGAATGACTGAAATCACAGATAAACTTAAGTCAAGCTTAGCTAATAAAGATGATAAAACGGGCAATACAGGTTATCACTCCAACAGAACCTATAAACCTTTTTCCGTAGAAACAAAAATAAGCTTTGAGCAGTTAGTCGGTAATGACATCACCGTATTAACCATTATCTCTGGAGACAGACCCGGTTTATTAGCAAGCATCGCCCAGGCCTTTGTTGAATGTGAAATAGTCATACACCATGCAAAAATTGCCACTGCGGGTGAAAAGGCGTTAGACAGCTTTTATATTACCGATAAAAATCACAACCCCTTATTAGATGATTCATCAATGGAAAACCTGAAACTAACATTACTCAAACATTTAGACTGATATTTAACCCCTGTTATTTCAAAATAAAAGCCATTAATACCTGATTTAAGCCTTTAGATTACAGTTTGTTATATATGTACTACAATAAAATGAAGGACTTAGGGGTGCTTGCTTAATTTTTTATTAAGATTATACCCTTTAGTAAGAATAATCATAAAATGTGGGCATAGACTGTGCCAGATATAATATTGAATAATAAACTTCTAATTTCAGCCTGTTTTTTACTTAACATGCTTAATACTCCTGTTTACGCTGAAGACAATCCAGCTCAGGACAAACTTCCGTTAGATACAGTCGTTATCATGGATAGCTCCGGCAGCATGAAACAGACAGACCCTAAACAACTAAGAAAACCCGCAGCAAAATTATTTATTTCATTATTAGATAATCAGGACAGATTAAGTGTGGTTAGCTTTAGCAGCAAAGCCTGGCCAATTACCTACCTGACTCAACTTGAAAGCGACAAACAACTTAACCAGGCATTGCGCGCGACAGATAAAATATCTCATAAAGGCATGTACACCAATATACATTCTGCCATTGCCAAGGGTATCGAGTTTTTAAAAGAAAGTGACCAGATCAACAGAGAACCCATCATTATCCTAATGTCCGATGGGCAAATGGATGTTGGCAATAAAGAACAATCGGCACAACTCAGAAAAAAGATTTTCGAAGACCTGTTACCACAACTCATTGAACACAATATAAAAATATATAGCATTGCATTTACTGAAGCGTCTGATCAGGAGCTTTTACAGGAAGTTGCTGACGCCACTGACGGTCGATACGCACTTGCAGCCAGTGACGATGTATTACATAAAGTCTTCAGCAAAATTTTTGAACAAACCAAACAACCGGATATGCTGCCTTTAAATGAGAACAAATTTATAGTTGATGCAAGCATTAATGAAATAACCATTATTGCTAACAAGGCATCCGATAACAGCCAGATCTACCTTCAACCACCCACTGGTGAAAAAATAAACTCAACCTTTAAATCTGAAAAAATAAAATGGTTTGTTTCTACCAGTTTTGACATGATCACAATTAAAAAGCCCGATGAAGGTGAGTGGAAGATTTTATTTAGTGATGATGATAATCGTGCATATATTGTAACAGATATAAAACTACGAACCCGATTCGAATTCAATCAGGACAGCTATCAACCCGAAATAATTATTAAATCCTGGTTTCTGCAAAATGAAGAAACTGAAGCTAGCCAGGCATTATTAAACAATATGCAGGTGACACTTGAAATTGAACACCCAGATGGCACTATTGAAACATTCCCTGTTGAAGCCGCTAATGAAGACGGCGAATTTATCATTCAATATAAACCACTGTCAGACGGTGTGTATGGAGCATCAATAATTGCGCTATCACGCACCTTTCAAAGGCAGCAGACTTTCTCTTTTAAAAACAGCATGCCAACAACACCCGAAATAACAGAAGAGCCGGTAAAAGAGCCTGAAATAGAGGAGCCACCTGTTGTCGAACCTGAGCCTGTTCCAGTAGATGATGAAGAAGCTGAAGATACGACTAAAATGTTAATTTACTTTGGCATATTTAATGTCGTGCTTATTTTCATTGGAATAAATGGCTTTTTAATATATCGCCACTTCAAATCAAACAAAACAAGCTCTACTAACAGCAGTGAAGAAGAATAGATTAACAATATGCAAATTTCATTAATATACGTATTAATTATGGTCGAAGCACTACTTGTGCTTTTGGGCATCAGTGTAACTTTAGCAATTATTCTTTTACGAAAACCTAAATCAACTGACACCACCAATGAGCTATCAAACGGAAAAGTTGAAGAAGAATTAGATGCAACGGGACCTGGCAATAGCTACATAGACTTTCTTGAAAAAGCTATGTTGCGAAATGAAACTAAAACAAAGCAACAGGAGGCAATAGAAAACGAGCCATCAGATTCTGATGGGACTGAAGAAGCTGATAAGAATACATCACCCGCGCCTAATGAAGCCCAAAGCAGTTTACTTCATGCACGTGAGCAATTTCTACTTATGGAAAAAGCAGCTGCAGAAAAAACCGAACACGAGATACATTTCTGGGACAGCATTTACGATGGCATGACCCATCTTCTTGAGCAATTTTCAAGCACAAACACAATTCAGTCTTCATCTGAAAACAGTACGCCCGCTGAACAAAGCAAAGAAAAAGTATTTTATATTGAAACTCAGGGTAAAAAAATAGATGGTGAAGTTAATAAATTAAAGGACATAATATACGAGCAGGAAAACGCATTAAGTAGTATGAAAAAGTCACTAGAAGGTGATGAAGCTGAAAACCCCGAATTCCTGGACACACTAAAAGAACAGCTGGCAGCCCTTGAAAGGCAGTTAAACGACTCAAAAATGTGCATGGATGTACTGGAAATGGAAAACACCCGACTTCAGGAGGAAGTTAATAATATCGATAGTCGCCATGAATCATTATTCGCAGACGACGAAAATTCTAACGCTGAAGACAATGACTCATTCATTGATCTGGATCAGATGAAGGAAGTAGTAGAACAACAGGAAAGCAGAATACAAAATTTAATTGATACTATTGAAGGACTGGAAATTGATGCAGCACAGGCAGAAAAACTGAAAGAGACAATCGGTGACTTTGCACGAACATCTAAAGAAATGATGGGCTGTATATCAATTCTTGAAGAAGAAAACGAACGACTTAGCGCCTCTACCAATGAAACTGAAAGTAACGACGCAGGGGAAGCAGCTGACAACCTTGAAATAGATGGTCTGAAGAGCACCATTAGTCAACTTGAAGAAGAGGTTATCAAAAAAGATGTCGCGTTTGCTAAACTGCAGGATGAATTTAGCTCAATGGAAACGGAGTACCTTTCCATGTATGAATCAGTGCATGGCGATAATTCGTAATAAAACTTTTGGTGGCATCAATGAGAGATTCGTTTCATAGACAAGGCATTAAGAGGCATACAGCCTCTTAAATAAAGTTAACGCCCCTTAAACGACAACAGCCGGGCATTGCCCGGCTGTTGATAACATTTTGATGATGCTAAGCTTATAACTTATTCTTCACCAATAATTGTTAGTTTGATTACTGCATTTACATCAGAATGTAAATGTAGATCAATTTCGTAGTCGCCAGCCGAACGAATTGGGCCCATTGGAAGACGAACTGATTTCTTCTCAATATCAACACCAGCAGCCACGATTGCTTCAGCAATGTCCGCATTACCAACAGAACCGAACAACTTACCTTCAGAACCTGATTTAGACGTGATGCTAATAGACATCTCATCAAGCTTAACTTTAAGTGTTGTTGCAGCAGCTAGTGTTTCAGCTTCTTTAGCTTCAAGCTCAGCGCGACGCTCTTCTAATTCTTTAACGTTTGCTTCGTTTGCAACTTTAGCTTTACCAAATGGTAATAAGAAGTTACGTGCAAAACCATTTTTCACATTTACTACATCACCCAGCTTACCCAGGCGATCAACTTTTTCTAATAGAATAATTTCCATTATTTAATCCTCAGTGGGTTTTAGTGCTGGTCAGTGTAAGGAAGCAATGCAAGAAAGCGCGCACGCTTAACTGCAGTTGTTACCTGACGCTGGTATTTAGCTTTAGTACCGGTGATACGTGCTGGAACGATTTTACCTGTTTCACCAACAAAATTTTTCAGTAAGTTAAGATCTTTGTAGTCACACTGTGTAATGCCTTCAGCAGTGAAACGACAGAATTTTTTACGACGAAAATATGCCATTTTAATATCCTCTCAATTATTCAGCAGAAGCGTCTGCTTCAGGAGCAGCTTCTTCAGTGGTTGCAGGTGCTTCAGCAGTTGACTCGCCTTTATCTTCACGAGGACTACGGCTATCAGACTTTTTGCTCTCTTCTTCTTTCATTAGAGGAGATTGCTCAGTAATAGCTTCTTTGCACTTGATTACCATATTACGCAGAACTGCATCGTTAAAACGGAAGCCAGATTCTAGCTCAGCCATCTCTTCGTTACCGCACTCTACATTCATGAGTACATAATGGGCTTTATGGATTTTATTGATTGAATAAGCCAGTTGACGACGGCCCCAATCTTCCAGGCGGTGAATTTTTCCACCATTAGACTCAATAATGCCTTTGTAGCGTTCTATCATCGCTGGCACTTGCTCGCTTTGGTCAGGGTGGACCAAAAACACTATTTCGTAATGACGCATTGTATGCTCCCTACGGTTAATGCCCTCTGTACAGCTTCGCTGCCAGTAGAACAAGGAGTTAAAAAAATCTAAGCCACATGACTCAGGCGCGCGATTATACGGGGATTTAACGAATACTACAAGCTTGTATTGAGGCTAAAACAATCTACCATCACCAATACAATCAAGTTACACCACCAGCTCTGTACACTGTTCTGGAACATCTCCCTTGGGGAAAGCTCTCTGCTTTTTGAGCTCTGTCCCCTTATTGATGCCATCAAGAGTTTTACGGAGTCGATAACCTACACTGTCAGTTACGACTATCATTTAGACATCATCATTTCATGATCTTTTTGACGGATCTGCTCCCACTCAGCTGGGACGCCTATATTTAGAAAATACTCAAAACCATAATCAGGGTATTTATCAGTTATCACTTTTATTATATCTTTCGTATCCTGTTCAGTTATCGCCCCGCCAGTATAAAAATTGCTTATCGTTTTATTTACAAAACGTAAATATGTTTCCTGCTGATTCAATAATTCATCACCACTCATTGCATATCCACGACCAGGATGAATAACACCGGGTTTAACAAATTTTCTGACTTCTTCTAATCGTTCTAACCATTGTTTACTTTTACCTAATTCCATCCAGGCATGGTATTTATTAACAATTAAGTCACCAACAAACAGATGATCATCTAAACCAATTAATAAATGAGCATCACTTACCGCATCTCTGATTACATAAGCTTTAAAGCGTAATCCAGCTGCTTCAAATTCCTGTGTTTTGTCCCATAGAGCATCAGGTAAAACTAATTTTTCAGGGTAATCAGGTTTATATCGATCATAAAACCATTCTCTACGTTGTTGATCTATATCTGGAATAAGCGACACGACCTGATTCGAGCTAACCACTTTAATACCGCGAGACTTTAATGTTGCAGTGCCATTAAATTTATCCGGGTTTGCGTGTAACACAATAGCCATAACAACTTTCTTACCGGTAACACTTTCTGCTATATTTACAGCTTCATTTGCCGCAGAAGGTAAAAATTGCGTACCAATTAACACAACGCCTTTTGGACCTTCAATCCAGTAACTATTGGTATCAAATCCCCAGGACGAAGAAGTGTATGAGCCTATTTGATAATCATTATGATACTCAACTTTTACATATTCAGTTGCTGCCACTTTCGGCGCTGTATTATTTTCCGGCTCAGAAGAACAACTAACCATAAAAAAAATTAAAAAAATTAATAACGACTTCATTATGTTTCCTTTTAGAAATAATTTTATTTAGTTGTCAGGCGTTAGGCATCAGCAGGCATTGTAGAAATTATTAAACAGGTAAAGCGTACTCTGTTCAGGCCCATCTCCCTCGGGGAAAGGTCGCGTTTTTTGCGCCCTGTCCCCTGTTGTGATGCCATCAAGAGTTTTACGGAGCCGTCTCAATACACTGTCAGCGCATAGTGGTATGGGTTAAGGGGACAGGACGCCAAAAGGCGGCGGACTTTCCCCGAGGGAGATGTTCCACAACAGTGCACGCCTCACCAGTAACTTAAGACTAATCGACTAAAACTAAGCCCTTCGCCAACTTGTCTCGCCACCCTTATCTTCCAGCTCTATGCCCTGCTCTTTTAATTCATCACGAATGCGATCAGCTTCAGCCCAGTTTTTATCTGCTTTTGCCTGAGTTCGTTGAGTTATTAACGAATCAACAGCATTATCATCCAGCCCATCAGAGCTTCCACCACTTTTTAAATAACTTTCAGGATCATCCTGCAGTAAGCCCAAAATATTTCCAAGGTGTTTTAATGTAGCCGCCAGAGCCGATGCCTTATTTGAGTCAGAAGTTTTCAGTTTATTGATCTGATTGGCAAGATCAAATAAAACAGACATGGCTTCCGCGGTATTGAAATCTTCATTCATCGCCTCTTCAAAGCGCTGAACATACTCTTTAGAGTCTTCATTCATCTCGGTAATATCAATATCTCGTAAAGCCGTATATAAACGACTTAATGCTGCACCCGCACTGTCTAACATTGTGTCAGCATAATTTAACGGACTTCTATAATGACTGGCCAAAATAAAGTAACGAACATCTTCCGCTCTATAACGCTCTAAAATTTCTCTAATAGTGAAAAAATTACCAAGTGACTTAGACATTTTTTCATCATCAATGCGCACAAAACCGTTATGCATCCACAGGTTAACAAATTTTTCACCTGTCGCGGCCTCACTTTGTGCAATTTCATTTTCATGGTGCGGAAACTGTAAATCCTGTCCGCCACCATGAATATCAAATGTATTACCCAGGCAACAAGTTGACATAGCCGAGCACTCAATGTGCCAGCCAGGGCGACCTTTACCCCAGGGAGAATTCCAGAATGGCTCATCGGGTTTAGCTGCTTTCCATAAAACAAAATCTAACGGGTCATCTTTATTCTCATCTACTGCTACACGTTCACCTGCACGTAAATCTTCAGTTTTTTTACCTGACAGTTGTCCATAGGTTTTAAACTTACTAACATCGTAATATACATCACCGTTACTAGCGGCATACGCATAACCCTTATCTATCAAGGTGACAATCATATTAATAATGTCGTCCATTGAAGATGTTGCTCGTGGCTCCTCGTCCGGCGGTAATACACCCAATGCATGCGCATCTTCATGCATAGCGGTAATAAAACGTTCGGTTAAATCATTAAAATCTTCACCATTTTCATTTGCCCTGGCAATTATTTTGTCATCAATATCCGTCACATTACGCACATAAGTAACATCGTAACCCTGTGATTTCAGATAACGGGTCACCATATCAAAAACCACCAGTACTCTGGCATGCCCCAAATGACAAAGGTCATAAACAGTCATTCCGCAAACGTACATACGCACTTTATTTGGCTCGATAGGTTTAAATTCTTCTTTTTGATTGGTATAGGTATTGTAGATTTTAAGCATATTGCCCATTTTAACTTATTAAGAGTCGATAAATTTTGCGATTATTATACAATGCTTTGCAATAAAATTTGGAGCTTAAGTCATGGTTAATGTGTTATTTGTTTGCATGGGCAATATATGTCGATCACCCACAGCTGAAGGTTACTTTCGTCATATTGTTGAAGAGGCCGGACTTACAGATAAAATTAAAATAGATTCAGCTGGCACCCATGCTTATCATATAGGCTCGCCTCCTGATCAACGTGCTCAGGCAGCCGCTACTAAGCGCGGCATCGATTTAAGCTCATTACGGGGCCGCAAAGTTCAAAGCAGTGACTTCAAAAACTTTGATTATGTATTAGGGATGGATCACAGTAATCATTCAGATTTACAGGAAGTAGCCGGTGGTAAGGCAGAAAACCTTTTTATGTTTCTTGAGTTTGCAAAGAATTTTTCTGAAACCGAGGTGCCTGACCCGTATTATGGTGGTGATCAGGGATTTGAACATGTGCTGGATTTAATTGAAGACGCATCAATTGGCCTGTTAAACGAAATTAAAGAAAAACATAAAATTTAGGTTCAACAAAAAACAGGGACCACCATACGGCAGCCCCTGTTTATATTTACTATAAGCCAATTATAAAAACGATTCAGAATTTATCACTAACTTTAACAGGCACTCACCACTATGCCATTAAAACTCCCAGGGCTTTCGCTCTGATTTCTCAGCTGATTTTGAATCAGTTGTACTAGCTGGCGCTGCTGATTTAGCAGGCTTAGCTGGTTTTGCTGGTTCCTGTTTAGTCTGCGCAGATTTAGTTTTCTCGCCTTTGAACTCCCAGGGTTTTGCCTCTGCTTTAGACTCGGCTTTTGCGGCAGAAGAAGCCTTAACAGTTGTGCTCTGTCGAGGTGTAGACTCTGTTTTAGACTCTGCTTTTGGCAGGGATTCTTTTACTGTTTCAGCTATAACAGGTTTCACATCTGACTTTGCTGATGCAGGAGCAGGTTTAGTCTTTGCCTGTTTAGTCTCAGCTGGTTTAGTCTTTGCCGGTTTAGTCTCGTTTGGTTTAGTCTCTGCCGACTTAATCTCAGCTGATTTAGTCTCAGCTGGTTTAGCATCAACCGACTTAGGCGCCACTACTGCATCCGTTTTATTCTCTTGTGGTGCAGGCTTTTGCTGTGTGGTTTGCTGAACATCCTGTTTAACAGGGGCCGATGACGATTCTTTAGGTGCCTGAGCTACTGATGTATGGGCCGGCGATTTATTTAGACTCTCCTGCTTAACATCATCTTGATTAACATTTGACTGATTACCTGTTGCACGGTTTTCATTTGTACGATTATCAGCAGAGCGACTTTCTTTAGTGCGCTCACCACGAGGCTGTTTATTTTTATTATCCTGCTTAACTGAATCTGTCTCAGAGGCTGAGCCTTGCTGATTGTCCTGTTGAGCATTCTGCTGTCGGTTTTCGTTAGTGTTTCCACTGCGACGACGACCACGACCACGACGAGCACCACGACGAGGACCATCTTGCTGATTATTTTTAGAGGCCTCACCCTGTTGCTGAGAAACAGCCTGATCTGCAGCTTGCTTTATCTCATTATCAGTCTTCGTTGGACTTTGCTCTTCTCGTTTAGGTTTGCTTTTATTATCCTGATTCCTGGTATCTGATTTTCGAGTATTCGGCTTTTTATTTTCCTGAGCACCACGAGTATCAGCAGTTTTGCTCTGTTGGCGCGCCTGCTGTTTATTACCCTGTTTCTGATTACGGGCCTTATTTTCATTACGCGCGCCATCACGACGACCTCGAGTATTACGATTACGATTTCGATCGTTACGATTTCGACTGTCCTGCTTATTTTCCTGTTTAGCTTTTTCGGGCTTTTCTTGCGTGTCACCACCAAATAGAGATTTAGTAAGCCGAGCCAGTAAACCCGGCGGCTTCTCTGCTTTTTTCTCAACAACGGGAGCCGGTTGCGAAGGAGCAACTGACTGCACAGCAGGTTTTTCAGATTCGACTGAACTTGCCGTATCACGACCAGGCACATAAGCCTCTTCGGTATCACTAACCATCTGGTAAGACGTTTGGTCTTCTACTGTATCAACTTCAGATTTACGTAATCGACTCACCTCATAATGAGGCAGCAACATCGCTTTATCTGCAATAAACGAGATTTCTGTAGCGGTGCGTTTTTCTATATCGATTAAGTCCTGACGTTTTTCATTAAAGATATACGTTGATACTTCAACTGGTACCTTAATAATTACACGCCCGGTATGCTCTTTTAGTGATTCTTCTTCAGCTATACGCAGCAGAGATAATGACAGAGATTCAATATTGCGGATGGTGCCGTAACCGTTACATTGTGGACACACTTTCTGGGTTGCTTCGCCCAATGACGGACGTAACCTCTGGCGTGACATTTCTAATAAACCGAA
>JAPHRB010000109.1 GCA_026197015.1 Gammaproteobacteria bacterium
TCAAAACAGGGGACAGGGCTCAAAAAACGAGACCTTTCCCCGAGGGAGATTTAGCAGAGCAGTGTAAAGTCGGCTTTTACTTTATTCTTTCTCTGCCGTCTTTAACTGCAATTAACACCTGTTCGGGTGCCGTGCCGCCAATATGGTCACGGGCTGCAACTGAGCCCTCCAGTGTTAACACATCAAATACATCCTGCTGGATAATATCAGAGAAATTCTGTAATTCCTTAAGTGCCATTTCACTCAGGTCTTTTTTGCTTTCAACACCATAAGCGACAGCTTTACCCACCACTTCATGGGCATCACGAAATGGCAGGCCTTTAACGACTAAATAGTCTGCTAAATCAGTGGCCGTTGAAAACCCCTGTTTTGCAGCGGCATACATGTTTTCTTTTTTGGATTCAATTGCAGGTATCATGTCGGCAAATGCGCGCAATGAGCCTAAAATGGTGTCGATTGTGTCAAAAATGGGCTCTTTATCTTCCTGGTTATCTTTGTTGTAAGCCAGTGGTTGTGACTTCATCAGGGTGAGTAGGGAGATTAAATGGCCATTAACTCGGCCTGTTTTTCCTCTAACGAGCTCAGGCACATCAGGGTTTTTCTTTTGCGGCATAATAGATGAGCCGGTGCAGAAACGGTCAGGCAGATTAATAAAATTAAACTGTGCAGAAGACCATAAAACCAGTTCTTCAGAAAAACGTGATAGATGAGTCATTAGAATTGCTGCAGCAGCGCAAAACTCAATTGCAAAATCACGGTCACTTACAGCATCCAGTGAATTACGACAAACGTCATCGAATTTGAGTAAATCGGCAGTGAAATGCCGGTCTATTGGGTAAGTAGTGCCGGCGAGTGCCGCCGCGCCCAGGGGTAGAACATTCATACGCCGAGCACAGTCTTCAAATCGAGAAGCATCACGTTGCATGTTTTCAAACCAGGCTAACAGGTGATGTCCAAATGTAACAGGTTGTGCAACCTGTAAGTGAGTAAAACCGGGCATAATCGTATTGGCTTCACGTTCAGCCAAATCCAGTAATCCCGTTTGTAAACGACGAATTTCTGCAATTGCAAAGCTTATCTGATCACGTAAATACAGACGAATATCCGTAGCCACCTGATCATTTCGTGAGCGCCCGGTGTGTAAACGTTTGCCAGCATCACCCACAATCTCGGTCAGACGAGCTTCAATGTTCATATGAACATCTTCACGGCTGATAGACCATTCAAATTTTCCGTCAGTTATTTCCTGCTCTATCTGATCAAGGCCTTTTAATAATGACTGACAATCTTCGTCTGTCAGTACGCCGACTTTTGTAAGCATACGAGCGTGAGCGCGTGAGCCCTCAATATCCTGCCGATACATACGTTGATCAAATTGTACTGAAGCAGTAAATGCCTCGACAAATGCATCAGTTGGCTCTGAAAAACGGCCACCCCATAACTTGTCTGGTGTTTGTTCTGAATCTTTAGAATTGCTCATGATTATACAGAGTCCTGATGCGGGTTTCGAATTAGCGCGGAGTATAACAAAAGGCGTGGCTCTAACCAATTAGTGTAACAACTGCTTAAGTAATCAACAAAACTACCGCTTATCGTCTAAACTGCAATTATGGAAAAGGATTTAAATTCAAATTCGAATCAGGGGTTTATCCCGAATTTATGTGATGTGTCAGCTGTTTTTATGTTGATACTCATGGTTGAGCTATTGTCATTGATGCTTGCACTGGCACCCTCTGAGCAGGAGGGCTTCTGGCAGCGCCTGGCATTAATATCATTTTTTTCACAATGGATAGGTCTGGTTAATGCCAGTTTACTTTGTGGTCTAAAAAACTGGCTTAATAAACAGTCGATTAAGGTATGTGCAAGCTCAAGTTTTTTCTTGATGATGCTGGTGACGGCGATATTTAGTGGGCTGGCAATTTACATAAGTGGCCTGATGGACGTACTAAGTGATGAAAATAAGCGATTAATAATTTACTTTATCATTCGTAATTTAGCTATTAGCGCTATTATTTATGGCGTTCTACTTCGTTATTTTTATGTTCAATATCAATGGAGAATGAATATACAGGCGCAAAGCCATGCCCAATTACAGGCATTAAAAGCAAGGATTCGGCCGCACTTTCTGTTTAACAGTATGAATACAATTGCTAGCCTTGTGCGTATCGATGCTGATAAAGCTGAAAAAGCCGTAGAAGACCTGTCTGATCTATTCAGGGCAAGTTTAATGGAAGAAACAAGTCATACATTACGTGATGAGCTTGATCTTACAGCCAGTTATCTTGATATTGAGCATTTGCGTCTGGACCAGCGACTATCCACCGAATGGGTATTAGATGACTCTGCAATGGAGATAGAAGTGCCTTCATTATGTTTACAACCATTAGTGGAAAATGCAATTTATCATGGGATTGAACCGCTTTCTGATGGAGGTAATATAAAAATTTCAGCGCAACTCGAAAACAATCGACTATGCTTAAGTGTAAGCAATCCAGTTACAGGGCATGGCGCCATGAGTCGGCACAAGGGAAATCATATGGCGCAGGCGAATATTCAGACTCGTCTGGCCCTGACATATGGAGATGAAGCCGAATTTAATATTAATGCAGAGCCTAATCTGTATACGGTTTCCATAGGAATACCATTAAAAACATGAATATATTGATTGTCGATGATGAGCCATTAGCTAGACAAAGGTTAATTGGCCTGGTGCAGGAATTAAACGGCTTTGAGGCATGTGCTAATGCGTCTAATGGGAAAGATGCGTTACGTTTAGCGCAGGAATTAAAGCCAGATGTTGTGTTGCTCGATATACGTATGCCTGGAATGGACGGTATAGAGACGGCACATCATATGAACCGGCTAAGTAAGCCACCTGCAATAATATTTACCACCGCCTTTAGCGAGCATGCTCTGAAGGCGTTTGAGACCCATGCGGTTGATTATTTACTGAAACCGATTAAGCAGGAAAGTCTGCATAAATCTTTAAAAGCAGCAGCTCGTTTAACCAAACCACAACTTGAACAACTTAAATATCTGGACGAACAACCCAAAGTACGTACCCATATCTGCGTAAAAACGCGGGGCACACTGGAATTAGTACCCATTGATAACATTCGTTATTTTTTAGCGGACCATAAATACGTTACTTTACGCACTGATGATCATGAGTGTCTCATAGAAGAGTCTTTGAAATCACTGGAAAGTGAATTTGACCATATCTTTACCCGTATACACCGAAATGCACTGGTAGCGGATCAGTTTATGAACGGTTTGGAAAAAAACACTGAAGGACATTGTGTAATCACCATAGAAGGAATAGAAGAGCGCCTGGAAATTAGCCGGCGTCACCTGCCTCATGTCAGAAAAAAAATCAAAAATATGGCTACTTACAAATAATCACATAAGTTTACTTGCAGGTTTTGTCTGCCTGCCTTTTACAGCCCAGGCGAATGTAGAGTCATTGCTGGAGCTGTCATTAGAAGAGCTGATGAATGTATCGGTGGCTTCGTTATTTGATGAGTCAGTTCTTGAGGCGAGCTCAAGCGTTACTGTGATAAACCAGAATGTATGGGAAAGTAACGGTGCTCGTCGAACAAATGAGATTATGTCATACCAGCCTTCCACTATGGTCCATCCGACATTAGGTGGCTCAGATGCATTTGCAATACGTGGATTTTCAAACTCATTATCAGTAAGAGGAGTTGCCACATTACTGGATGGTGTTCCAATGAACACTTATTCATTTGGAACAGCGCAGTATTTTCTGGCGAATTTTGATTTAGGTGCGTTACAGAGAGCTGAGTTAATTCGTGGACCCGGTTCAGCGGTTTATGGAAGTGATGCATTCCACGGTGTATTTTCATTATCAACATTCTCTCCAGGTCAAGACATGGTTGAATCAGAGCTGGGTATCGGCTCACCTGGTTATGCCAGGGGGCATGCACGCTTTAGTCAATCTGTAGGTGAGAGCAGTCGGATGTATGGTGCATTTGCATTAACCCAACAGGCAGATTCAAGCATAAGTTTTCAAACATCTGATCCCAATGTGCAGGGAGTACGTGAAGATGCCTATGCTTCAAAAACAGCTTATCTGAAAACACAAAACAAGCTGAGCCAGCATTGGGATAGTGAGTTTGGGCTTTACTATAACAACTGGAATGCAACAGATTTTCCCAGTTTTGGTGAAGCTGAGTTGGGGTCAGATGGTGTAGCATTGGGGGCAGATGATGTAAGTGATGGTCAGCAGGAATTTTACATGTTAACCGCCAATGCAAGTTATTCATGGGGTCAGCACAAGACGTTTGAGCTAAAAACTTTCTTCTGGAACACAGATCAACAATTTGAATATCAGTTCGCAGATGTTCCATTACAGGCCCAGGAAGATGAACGTTACGGAATGAGCCTGACTGTAAAAGATGAAGGCGGTAAAAACGCAGCGCGGTGGGTTTTAGGCGCTGGTGTTGATAAAGCAGAGGTCGTTTCCACAGAGCTCATTGCCGGTGTACAGGCTTTTGATGGGCAGAAGCGAAGCATTAACAATGTTTTCGCGCAACTTCGATTGCCATTTTATGAGGGAAAATTATTACTGGATATTGGCTCAAGGGTAGACGATTATTCTGATTTTGGATCTCATTTTACGCCACGATTGGGGCTAGTTTATCTGCTTGATGACAATCAGGCGTTAAAATTTCAATATGGAAATGCATTTCGTGCTCCCGTTGCCAGTGAACTGACGTCTTCAGGAAGAATACAGGGGAATCCAGATTTGACTCCTGAAACAATAGATACCTATGAGTTGATATGGATGAAACATGAGAACTTATATACATTCACTACAACGCTGTATATGAGTAACTGGCAGGATGCAATTATAATTGTCGATGATTCTACCCTGCCTGCACCATTTGAAACTCGATACGAGAATCAGGGTGAGTTTAACTCACAAGGTGTAGAGTTAGAGTCATCAGTTCTAATAGATAACTGGAAAATAGATGGGGCTTATTCCTTTATAAAAAGTGAAGATAAAACTAAACAGCAGGACTTCATGGCTTTCCCTAAACATATTTTACAATTAGGTTTGAAAACAGGTATTAATTCTAACTTAGATGTTCGGTTATATAATATTGCTTATTTTGATGTGTCTGCCAACACAGCACAATCGGCAAAGAAGCTGGATACGATTTGGCAGCTTAATTTGAATGTAAACTATCAATGGAAGAACAACCTTAACCTGGCACTGGATATTCGAAATTTATTAAACAGGAAAGATCCAGTGCCTTCTATCTGGGGTAATGAAGAAGGTTTGCCAGTAGATGGGGTACAGCTTAGTACATACATCAGATATAAGTTTTAATTTAAGCGTTATGAGATAAGCATTTTATTTGAATAGCTGCTGTGAGCCAAAATCTGAGGTAAAATGAAATATTTGAGAATCTGGAAAAATTAATGTTAAAAACCATCCGTATTGCTACCCGTAAAAGTCCTCTGGCCCTTTGGCAGGCTGAAGAAGTCTCGCGTCAATTACGGCTTATTTACCCTGAGCTTAAAGTAGAGTTAATTAAAATTCTTTCAAAGGGTGACAAGATACTTGATGCGCCTCTGGCAAAAGTAGGTGGTAAAGGTTTATTCGTAAAAGAGTTAGAGCAGTCTATGCTCGATGGTGAAGCAGATATCGCGGTGCATTCAATGAAAGATGTACCCATGGAATTTCCCCCGGGTCTGCATCTTCCCGTCATAATGCAACGAGAAGATCCAACAGATGCCTTCGTTTCAAATAATTATAATAGCCTCGAAGACTTACCCGAAGATGCACGTATTGGTTCATCTAGTTTACGTCGCCAATTACAGATAAAAGAAGCGATGCCAAAAGCCCAGATGCTGAATTTGCGCGGAAATGTTAACAGCCGTCTGCAAAAACTCGATAACGGCGACTATGATGCCATTATCCTGGCGACAGCAGGTTTATTAAGACTAGAGTTTGAAGAAAGAATAAAAATGCGCATTACGCCTGAGCAAAGTCTGCCATCAGTTGGCCAGGGTGCAGTCGGTATTGAGTGCCGTGTTGGTGATGCAGAAATTGAAGCTTTAATTGCCCCATTGAATGACATGGACACTCACACGCGATTAAGTGCAGAGAGAGCAATGAACAACCGCTTAAATGGCGGCTGTCAGGTGCCTATCGCGGGTTTTGCACTGCTAGACAATAATGAAATATATTTACGAGGTCTGGTTGGGCGTGCAGATGGTAGTGAAGTGGTTCGGGGTGAAATTAAAGGGCCGGCTAGTGAAGCTGAGAACCTTGGAAGACAATTAGCTGAGCAATTGTTAAATGATGGCGCAGATGTGATTTTACGCGAAATGGGGATGATTGATTAAGGCTGTTTTACTTCAGTCAGGTAATTTAAATGAGTAATAATAACCTTGTACTGGTAACCCGGCCAAAACATCAGGCAGTTGAACTTGTTGATTTACTAACGACTAAAGGTTTTAAATCGCTTGTTTTTCCCAGTATTGAAATTCAGCAGGTAGAATTAAGTGATGATCTTAAAGTTATACTGAATAAACTGAATGAGAATAATTTAATTGTATTTGTTAGCGTGAATGCGGCGCAAAATACAGCAAAACTAATGCATCGATTAGGCCTCAAACCTGACTCTATCACTGCCAAAATAGCCACGGTTGGAAAAGCTACAGCTTCAGCTGCGACTGCACTGGGTTTTAAGGTTAACCTGAGCCCTGAAAGTGGTTTCAATAGTGAAGCCTTATTAAAACTTGAGGAACTGCAGGCTGCTAATATACAAGGCGCACAATGCCTGATTTTAAGGGGTAATGGTGGTTTGGGTTATTTAGCTGATGAGTTACGAAAAAGAGGCGCCCAGGTTCGCTATGCGGAAGTGTATCGGCGGACTATACCCCAGAAAGACGAATATATCAGTCGTCAGGAATTGAGTAATAACTGGGACGAAATGAAAATAAATGTCATAACAGTTACCAGTAATGAATCATTGCAAAACCTGTATGATATGCTTAAACCGCCCGGCAAAAATGCAATATTAGAAACAGCACTCATAGTTGCCTCGCAGCGCGGTGTAGAACTAGCTCAAAGTTTAGGCTTTAAGTCAATTACACTTGCTCAGTCAGCATTAAATCAGCATATATTAGAAGCTGTTGAAATTAACGTGAATAAATAATTTAAAGTAAATCATTATGTCAAAACAAGAAAATACAATTATAAATATTGATGAAGAAAATGGGCATGTTACTGAGCCGTCAAAAGTTGTGAAGAAAGAAAAAAGTTCTTCAGCTAATGGCATTATAATTTTCTTAATATTAATCATCATTGTTAGCTGTTCTCTGGCAGCATATTATTTCTGGGATCTTCAGTTAAAACATAGCCGTACAATGAAAACACAACAACAATCTATTGAAGAATTGAATGTGCGACTAACAAAAGTGGCAGATGAATTTAATAAAAATTCAAAAGTGTCAGAAAGTAACAACACAAAATTAGAAAATCTGAAAAATCAGATGCAACAGACAGAGGTTATATCGCAAAAGGCAATAGCAATTGTAAATCGAAGTCAACGTGACTGGGCGTTAGCCGAGATAGATTACCTGTTAAAAATTGCTCATCAGCGTATTGCAGTAGCGCGTGATATAAATGGTGCAATTGCAGCTCTCAGAGGAGCTGATTCGCGTATTGAGCAGTTAGGTGATTTGAACTTGTTTAATATACGTAAACAACTGGCTAGTGATATAGCCAGTTTGAATGCAATACATAGAGCTGATGTAAATGGAATTTCTCTGGCTTTAGATCAGGCGATTGCATATTTGCCCGAATTGCCATTTAAATCTGTAAAAGATGAAATTAAGATACAATTTAATGAAGATGTAACAAATGAACAAGCAACAGTAAAAGATAAAAACTTTGTTGATTCGGTGGTTGAAGCGGTTAAACAGATTGGGGATATTAAGGTTCACCATCGAAGCATTCAGGCTGCTAGTAGTGCTGATCAACAAAGTAGCATTGAGCAATTACTTCGTACATATATTCTGGGTGCGCGTTTAGCTGCACTTCGCTTCGATCAAATTCAGTTTATACATGAAATTAATCAGGCAAGTGAGATATTAAGACTTCACTATGATGAGAGTGATAATCGCATTCAACAACTTCAAAAAACCTTGCTGGACTATTCGGCACTACAGCTTAGCCCAGATTTGCCAGAGCTAACAAAAGCATGGACATTGTTACAAGAAGTTAAAAATGCATCAGAAACAAAAACAACATTGAAAAAAACTACAAATAAAAATAATGAAAGGCAGGTTAACTAATGAAGCGAATTATACTTGCGATTTTATTAGCGACAACTCTTTCAGTAATAATAGGTGTAACCGCGTTTTATAATGGCGCAGGATATGTCGTATTCAGTTTTGCAGAATATACAGTTGAGACATCATTTATATTTATGATGGGTTTTCTGGCAATAGGCTTCTTTGTTTTTTATTACTTTCTACGTATCGTATCAAGATTATTATATTTTCCAAATTACATGAGTCAAAGACACTCTAATCGCCAGTCAGAAAGATCTAAAAATGCGCTGGTTAAAGGTCTTATAGAAATGTCAGAAGGTCGATTTGAACAGGCTGAAAAGATTTTAATTAAACAGGCTGACAACAGTGATACTTCACTTTTAAATTATTTAATGGCAGCCAGATCAGCACAACAAATTGCAGCTTATGATCGTCGTGATGAATATTTAAGACTAGCTCATGAAGTAACGCCTTCAGCTGATATCGCTATTGGTCTAACACAGGCAGAGTTGCAGTTAAGTCATAAACAGTTTGAGCAGGCTTTAGCGACACTTAATCATTTATCTAGCGTATCACCCAAACACGGGTATGTTAAAAAGTTACAGGCGCGCACATATAAACAGTTAGGTGACTGGGATAGTCTGGTGCCGATTCTTGAGGACGTCCGTAGGCTGAAGGCGGTAGAAGAGGGACAGCTTGAAAAATACGAAGTGGATGCATATTTAGGTATGTTGAAAAACAGTATAAAACATACTGACGGTGATAAAACAGAGCAAATTTGGCAACAAATGCCGAAACGTTTAAAAAATAATTCAGAATTAATTTATCTATATAGTCGTTATTTATATAAACAAAAGAAGGAAGCTGATGCTGAGGTCTTAATTAGAAATAAATTAAGCGAGAGCTGGCACGATGAGCTGGCCATATTGTATTCAAATTTAACAGTGGGTGACTGTACAAAACAGTTAGAAACAGCTGAAACATGGTTGCATGGTCAATCACGAAATGCGATTCTTTTGTTAGTCTTAGGTAAGTTATGCCTTAGTTGTCAGTTGTGGGGTAAAGCGAGGGGGTATTTTGAATCGAGTATAGGTATTAAACCAACTGCAGAGGCTTATTTAAAGTTAGCCGAATTACTGGATGGTAAAATGGATGAGCATGAAGAGGCGCAAAAGTTGTATCAGTTGGGTTTGATGAATGCGGTTGATGTCCAGTTTAAAGATAACCAGTTACTGATTGCCGATGATAATAAGTCAGGACGTCCCCTGCTTAAGGTCATTCAATAATTACGATGTATAATCTGGCTAATAAGTAATATCATTAAACATCAAATTATTTATGAACAACATAGTGTGCAGATAATAACATTGCTTCTTCTTCGTTGAATAATATTTTTATTTTTAACTTAATTCGAGCAATATTTTTTCGCTTAAATGTTTTAAAAAAACGTGTCAGTTTTGTTACATCATCTATTTCACATACGGCTCTAATTTCACCACCTACAGGTAATTTATAATCAGCATCACTATGTTGAATTACAATGTGTCCCGTAAGTTTATTTAGATGCATTTGCTGAAAAACAAATCCCCATCCGCATAATACAGCGACAGAGTACAGACTCCCACCAAATGCGGTACATTTGTGATTTATATTTGGTTCTAATGGTGCACGAAGTTCTAGTTTATGTTGAGAGCAATCGGTCACTATGATTCCCATTGCTACAGTGAGAGGTATTTCCCTGTGTAATACTGATTGTAAATAATTGCATGTATCCATGAATTATTTCTTCGAAGCAATCGCTTGCACAGCATCAGCAGAATATTCAAAGGCATCAGAAAACATATTCTCTTTAGATGCACCCTGTTTAATAAATAAATCAACAGCGGCATTAACCATTGGTGGAGGGCCGCTTATATAAATATCAAAAGCACTTAACTCAGGGAATTTATTTGCAACAGCCTGGTGAACAAAGCCGCTTTCTCCTGGCCAGTTATCCTCTTTCACAGGCTCGGAAAGAACAGGAATGAAGCTAAGATTAGAATTGTTTTTTAACCATTGATCTGCCATGTCTTTCATATACAAATCACGTAAAGCTCTAACACCCATAAATAAATAGATAGGCTGATCAAATCCCACATGTTCTATATGTTCGATCATCGCTTTTAATGGGCCAAATCCGGTTCCACCACCGACCATTATAATCGGTCTATGACGATCTTCACGTAGATAAAAATTACCCAGAGGACCTTGCATTTGCAGGCTCGAATTTTCTGGCATGGATTCGAATAAAAAGTCAGTAAATAAACCACCATCAACATGTCGAATATGAAGTTCTAATAAATCATCATTATGTGGTGCATTAGCGATAGAAAAGGCACGATGTTTTCCGTCATTTAAAATAAATTCTAAATATTGGCCTGCATGGTATTGAAGTCTTTCGTTATTATCCAGTTTGATTTTAAGTCCAATTACATCGTGACATAACCTGTCTTTTGAACTGACATGGCAACCTAACTGTTTTATTTCAAGAGGCACCAGTCCTTGAACTTCATCTATACTTATTTCAAGGTCCTGTCTGGTTTTGCCCATGCAAAACAGGGCCTGGTGATTTGCTTTCATATCATCATCCAGAGCAATAGGCTCTTCATCATAATAAACCTCACCATTAACAACAAATCCAGCGCATGCCCCACAAGCACCACCACGGCAACCATAGGGTAGATCTATATTTTGTCTCATGGCGGCATCAAGAATGGACTCGCCCTCATCTACATCAAATTGATGACCGGAAGGGTGAACGGTGACTTTGTGTGACATGTTAAATCCTTAAATACATAACTATTATGATATTTTGCATCATTAAGATGCAAAGTAAAAGCTTACAAAGAATGTGTAATGAGTTTTTTGTTATAATAGTCAAAATATCTGGAGAAGTAGTGAATGGCACGTGTAAAAATTTATAGTACAGCTCGTTGTCCTATATGTGACAAAACTAAAACCTTATTAGAAAAGTGGAAAATACCTTATGAAGAAGCAAAAGTAGATTCTAATCATAGTGCGTTGCGAGAAATGTCTGAACTCACACAGGGAGCGAGAACGGTTCCACAAATTGCTATTGATGGTAAATGGATCGGCGGATTTTCAGAGCTGACGATGTTACATATGGATGACGAGTTAGATGAGCTTGTTGAAGCCTGATTTAAGTAAAATAAATGTACCTGAATGGGTGCGTTATATTGCTCAGGATTCTGATGGTAGTTGGTGGGGATATTCAGTTGAACCACTGGAGAATCATCGAGGCTGGTACGAAAATGAACTTGGTCAGAATATAAAATTAACTAAATCGGCACCAGTAAAAGAATGGCGGCAATGCCTGTTTACTCATAATTCAAAATAAAATCATATTAATTCTTTGTAATGCAAGGCCGCTTAAGTAATTTCAGGGCAGGCAGAGATTTATAAAATTTTAAAAAATAATATATATGTGAATAAATTTATGCCCAGTCATCACCGTAATCATGGGTGATTTCTTCGCCAGTTTTTATATTTTTTAGAGCGACTACCTGCAGGTCTTCACAATAGCAGGCATTAGGGTTTGAATTGTGATTAATGTACTTTAGATCACAATCTACCTGTATACCTAAGGTATCATCGATCCACAATACATAAGGACCATCTGTTTCTACAGGTTTGTAATCAATTGTGCCAATAATGTCGCCTTCAGGGATATTGCGTATTGCAAAAAGACCTTTGCCATGAATCTCGCTGTCTTTTACTTTATATTGTTTTTCAATGTCTGTAATGGGCATAATATTATTCTTTATCAAAAATATTTAACTGATCCCATTTGTCATCTACCTGCTTTTTGATGTCATCTTGCATGACGATGGGTTTGCCCCATTCACGATCTGTTTCACCGGGTAATTTATTAGTGGCATCAAACCCCATTTTAGATCCGAGACCTGAAACCGGTGAGGCAAAATCAAGGTAATCAATAGGTGTATTTTTAATTACTGTTGTATCTCGTGCCGGATCCATACGAGTAGTCATTGCCCAGATAACATCATTCCAGTCACGAGTATTGATGTCGTCGTCTACAACAATAATAAACTTGGTGTACATAAACTGACGTAGAAAAGACCATACACCCATCATGACTCGTTTTGCGTGTCCGGGATATTGTTTTTTCATACTCACTACAGCCATTCGATATGAGCAGCCTTCGGGTGGTAAATAAAAGTCAATAATTTCCGGGAACTGTTTTTTGAGAATGGGAACAAAAACTTCGTTTAAAGCCAGGCCAAGAATAGCTGGCTCATCCGGTGGCCTGCCTGTATAAGTGGTGTGATAAATAGGCTTATCACGATGAGTTATTTTCTCAATACTAAACACAGGAAAGTTTTCTACTTCATTGTAGTATCCCGTGTGATCGCCGTAAGGGCCCTCAGCTGCAAAATCATCGGCATAAATAAAACCTTCTAATACATATTCTGCAGAAGCCGGCACCTGTAAATCAGATAATTTGCACTGAGTGACTTCTGTTTTGCTACCACGTAGTAAGCCGGCGAAGGCATATTCTGACAAGCTATCTGGAACCGGTGTTACTGCTGCCAGTATGGTTGCAGGATCAGCGCCTAGTGCAACGGCAACAGGAAAGGCTTCACCGGGATGTAGTTCCTGCCATTCTTTCAGATCGAGTGCTCCGCCGCGGTGAGAAAGCCAGCGCATGATAACTCGATTTTTTCCTATAACTTGCTGTCGATAAATACCTAAATTTTGTCGCTCTTTATTTGGACCCCTGGTAATAACAAGACCCCAGGTTATGAGGGGGGCCGCATCATCAGGCCAGCATGTTTGTACAGGGATATTGGCCAGATCAATATCATCTTTTTCAATTATATTTTTTTGACAGTTGGCTTTATTAACAACTTTGGGTGCCATATTAAGCACTTGCTTAAAAATAGGCAGTTTGTCCCAGGCATCTTTCATGCCTTTCGGTGGTTCTGGCTCTTTAAGGAATGCCAGTAATTTGCCGATTTCGTGGAGTGCATCAACTGACTCTTCACCCATTCCCATGGCAACACGTTTAGGTGTTCCAAATAAATTAGCAAGAACGGGGACAGTCGAATTTTTAACATTTTCGAAAAGCAGCGCAGGCCCGGAAGCGCGTAGAGTTCTGTCACAGATCTCCGTCATTTCAAGATAAGGGTCAACTTCAACGCTGATGCGTTTAAGTTCACCTTTTTTTTCTAATTGTGAAATGAAATCACGGAGATCTTTATATTTCATAAGATAAACTTTATAGGTTTAATTTTAGTGAGGTTATTTGTACAGGCAAAGATACGCGGTATCACAGCTAATCTTAACTAGAAACGAAACGTTAGCCTGCACAATAAAAGTTTCGTTTATAGCGATATCTCGCCAATTATCTTCATCCGGTAACTTAACAGACATTTCACCACTAATTAATGTCATGTGTTCTATTGAGTTTGTAGCAAATTCGTAATCACCAGCAGCCATTACACCCATTGTCGCATTATCTTCGCCAGTTTTAAAAGCAATTGACTTAACTTTGCCGTCAAAATATTCATTTACATCAAACATAATAGACCTGTATTTAAAATAAAAAGTGACATTATTTTAGCATGACCTGATATGAAATTAGTTAGCTTTATGCTGATGTTTCATTAAGCATATTTTTTTGCCGTTATTTACATAGCGATAAAATTTATCAGAAATAGCTTCTGGTACTAGTTGTGCATCATAATTGATGAAATTAGCACGAGAATAGAAATCGCTGAGGTGTGTATAAGGGAAACTATAACATTCAATATCATTGAGTTTAGTCTGAATGTGATCTAATAAGGCCGAACCAATTCCCTGATGCCTGTTGTCTGCCTGTACACACATACTACGTAACAGGTACAGGGTGTTAACAGGGTGAAGTCTTAAAGCGGCTACAATTGTGTTATTTAAAGTTGCAATAAATATCAGATCGCCTTTTGGTGCCTGAGCTCGCATATTGTTTTTTTTGTAAAAAGACTTTACCAGTGGCAGGTTATAATGCTCAGCCTGTTTAAATTCGAGTTGCTCAGGTTTGATGCCTGTTGGAGTCATAACTAATGTCCCGACCATTTTGTTATCAATGTCACCGTGCAAAGGTTACATGCCTGTGTGGGCGGATAGAGAAACAGCCAAATGAAATTAAAATAATTATATTACAACACCCTGATGAAGTGAATAATGCAAAAGGCACTGGGATCCTGGTAGAACTGGGTTTACTGCATCATCAGAAATGGATCGCTGAAGACTTTTCGAAACATGAAGCGTTAATACACTTTATTACTGTAAATAAGGCTGAGACAGCCGTTTTATATCCTATTGAAGACGCAAATGTTATAAGTAAAGAAAACACAGGGTTAGAAAACTTAAAATTTAAGAACTTAATAGTTATTGATGCTACATGGCGTAAAGCAAAGAAAATGTGGGAGTTGCAGCCATTATTTCATGATATGACATGTCTGAGGTTAACGAATGAGCAAATATCTAACTATAGAATTCGTAAAGTGCCGAAAGACGGGCATTTATCAACCATAGAGAGTGTTGTTGTAGCTTTAAGGCTGCTGGAAGGTAAGCAACACGCATATCAGCCATTAATCAATTTATTTACTGAAATGATTGATTTTCAGATTAATCGAATGGGAGATGACACGTATAAGAAAAATTATGAGAATAAAACTGATAAAAAGTGATTTTTTTTCACATAGCTATGGTAAATAAGTTAAGCATCATATAGAATTCGCGCCTCTTTGCAGAAAGAGCTAATTGTGGGTGGTTAGCTCAGCTGGTAGAGCGTCGCCCTTACAAGGCGAATGTCGGGGGTTCGACTCCCTCACCACCCACCAACGGACCGGTAGTTCAGCTGGTTAGAATGCCGGCCTGTCACGCCGGAGGTCGCGGGTTCAAATCCCGTCCGGTCCGCCATATAAAACAAAAAGGCCCCGCA
>JAPHRB010000104.1 GCA_026197015.1 Gammaproteobacteria bacterium
ACCAGTATTACTGCGAGTTTGAGCCGTCTTACTGGTTTATCTTCACCGTTATAAACTATAAACCAGGAACCCGGTGCAACACCTTCTGGCAACCTGGAAAGTTTTTCTTTTGCAGTTACTTCCGGGTCAATTTCCGGTTCAGGCTCGGCTTCAGCCAGTGCCTCTTCCTGCTCTAGTTCCAGCTCTTCTTCAGAATCAAGCTCTGCTCCAGTATCTTTTTCCGCAAGCGCGTCTTCAGGTGACTCAGTGTCAGCATGTTGCTCAAGCAGTTGCTCATCCACTTGCGGTTCATCTGCAACTCCAGATGTCGACATTAACGCTTCATAAGTTGCTTCCAGATCAAGCAGAACCGCATCGACAACTTTTTTACCTTTTTTGCAATTTGATAATTTACTTCTAGTGGCTTCAACTATGTCATGATTAGTTAGACCAAGCTCTTCCAGCTCTGCCTTCGAGTTTATAGGTTGCACACTTTCAATGATTTTCTGCAGAATCATTAATAATTCAACCCATTCATCATTTGCTTTACCATTTTTTAAAAAATGATTAAACATCATGCTAGGCCAAATCTTTAATACAAGCGTACGCACACCCTCTGGCAACTCTTTGCCAATTGTAATTTTACGAATTTCCTGCAACACAATGCTTTTAGCATGAGCCATTTTTACCGTTTTCTGTGACTCCGCTTCTGTTTCGCGTGCCTTACGGTATATATCTTCTGTAAGTACTTTTAACTCATCTAATGCAACATTAAATGCCACAACATCATCGTTATAATCCGTTAATAGTTTGCGTACTATTTTTTCAATATCTATGTATACAGGGTCTTTATGCTCAGATACACCAACCCCGGCCTCTGCTATCTTATCGAGTAATTGACGCGCCGGATGCCGGTCATCAACAAAAAAGTCAGCATCCAGCATAGCTGCTTTTATAACCGGGATTTGCAAACTCAATAAAAGCGTTTTAATTTCATCCGTAATGCTTTCTTCATCAATAATCGCATCAAATATAAGTTTGATAAAATCGATTGTTTTTTCAGAAACGTGATGAACGGCTTTTGTTACCGCACCACCCTCAGTTTCTCCAATACTCGAAAGCACTGCTTTTTTGATCTGATTAGCATCAAAAACTAATGGCGTCTGACTTAAATCCTCAGCTGGAGCCTGTAATTCAGTTAACGCCGTCATTACCTGTTGCTGAGAGTAATAACCTGAGCCACCAGCAGGCGCAGCATCATTTTGAGTGCCGCCCATATAATTTTCTAAACTTTGTCTAACCTGCCCAACAGGTACACCCGCAGAGAACTCCTGGCCGGCGGGTCCTGTAGGTGTTGCGGCTGAGTTCGCTGCCTGGGAATTATTCTGCCTCCCGCCCTGAGCGTAACCCGGCATGCCACTGCCGAATGCCCGCCTGGGACCAGCACCAGCTGAAGCATAACCGCCCGATGAAGACTGCTGATAAGCCTGAGGAGGCACAGGTGGTGGAGAACCGGGCACGCCGGGGGCACCTGCATTCATAGGCGGTGCCTGCTGTCCATGCCCGGCATAACCCTGCATACCACTTCCAAAAGCTCTTCGACCCTGAGGTGGTGGCGGCGCACCCTGTGGAGGCACATCAGCTTCAACAGCATCCTCCTCCTGGTACGTTGTTTCCTCGTAATGAGGCGCCATTCCGCTAAAATCAATTTCAGGTAATATACCCTGTTCGATTAACAGGTTATTTAAAGAATCGTAAAGTTTTCCAATATCTTTTATTAAAGCCTCATTAAAGAATCGATATACAACTAATCGGTTGCCATCAATTAACTCGGTTTGAGATACCGCTTCATGCATAGCATCACACAAACGCTTGGGCTCAAGCGCTTCACCATGAAAAATATCGTTGTTATATTTACCGAGTTCTTTAAATCGAGCAATCAGGTTACTAATGGATTCAGAATGATCCATCGCAGCTTTACTGCTGATGGTGGTCAAAGTCACCATTTCGTCCATTTCATTTTGCTCTATTAAACCCAGAGCAACTGTTTTTTTAGACTTCTTTTTTGCTGGTAATTCCTCAAGCTCACTCATAGGCTGCAAGTAAGAACTTAATTCATCAACAAACCCTTGTTGCATAAGTTTCTTGTCAGTACGAATTGCATTCATACATTCAAATAGACCATTTTGCTCAGCCGTACTGCTTGCACTATTTGCAGCATCGAACAGGTAGTTGTCAGCTTTTTTAAATAAATCTTCTAGATGAGTTTCAAAAAATTCTTCCAGTTGAGATATAATTTCATCAACCAGCTCAGTATAATATTTTGGTTGCTCATCCAAACCCTGTTCAGTCTGGTTTTCGTTTTCAGAATCACTCACCTGAAGCTTCCCTCATTATCCATGCTTCTGCCATCACCGTAGTTTTCATTTGGCAAATTACTCATATTATTCTCATAGAACTCTTTAATTACTTTCATTACAATAAGTTTAGAAATAGCTGACTGTCTTTTACACAGCAAGATAAAACACATGAAAAACTGAATAATCAAGAGCGCTCATTACCGAAATCTAACTCGATAAAAGCAACACCAACACCACCTTCTTCCTGTCTAACAACAACCGCATCATTACTGGGAAAAGTTATGCCTGTATTTTGATCATCATTCACTATTTTAACTTCAACTACTTCACCTATTATTGGACGACGCAGCTTATCAACAACGAGGAAAACACCTCCATCGCTAATATCCTGCGTCCTAACCGTTTTCTTTTCACCTGAAGGAAAACCCAGTTCTACTTCAAGATGTATTATTCGTCGAGGGTGTTTCCTAAGTTCCTTAGTCACCTGATACTCACCTTATCCATACTGACATGCTTATTAAATCATAAAACAGCTTATGCAGATTTTTATGTCTTCACCTAAAATAATAGTCGTTATTTAGCTTTTGCCAACCATAAAGCACTTATACTCTTATAACGAATATTTAAATCACCAACAGATAACAGCATAAACCACTGAATTACTTTATTTTTTTCCGTTTTGGATAATATACTGCACTTAGGTTTGCTACTGCCATATATATAGTGTTTTTAGGATGCTTACCACAATACATGTCTATCCAGGTCAATGCACCTTGAAAATCAGTTTCACCTAATAAGTTATATGTATCTCTTGAAGAGCGATTGCTGGCTGTTAAATAACCTGAAACCCAGTTTTTATATGATATTTCAGAAAAACCACCATTATGACGTGCTTCAAGATAAGTATCACAGTTCTGGCGCCCCACTCCATATATCCAGTATCGACCATTCTTGTCTGCTGAAATTACATTTTGTGCATACAATGAAAGTAATAAAACTCCCCAGAGAGCGACCGCTTTAATCATTGTTTTATCCTATTGTTATAATTTAGTGCTGTTGTATCTTTATTTATTTTCAGATTAAAGATACATATAATCAACCTAGAACCAGATCCAGTATATCTTGATGCTCAGATGCTGCCAATCTTGGGCCAAACTGACTCACCACTTTTGCAGCTGCAAGGCTAGCAATATTACCCGCTTCATAGAAGGAATGCCCATGGGTAATCCCATACAGAAATGCACCTGCAAACATATCACCTGCACCGTTAGAGTCCACCGCTTTAGTTTCATGAGCTGAAATCTCAAGCAGATTTTTACCATCAAACAGTACCGCGCCTTTAGGGCCAAAAGTAACAGCGAATGTACTTGCAACCTGCTTAAGGGATTCAATAGCTGTATCGATATCATCTGTATCGGCCCAACTTAAGGCCTCCGCTTCATTACAGAAAAGCAAATCAACTTTAGTGCCAATCATTTCTTTCAGACCATCTTTAAAAAACTGCACCATGGCTGGATCAGAAAAGGTAATTGCTGTCTTAACACCATTTTCTTCTGCTACTTTACGCGCCTCAATTGCCGCATGACGCCCGGTATCTGACGAAACAAGGTAACCTTCGATATATAAATATTCCGATTCTTTTATAGCCGATATATGCAATTCATCAACCGAAAACGTTGAAGTAATACCCAGATAGGTATTCATAGTTCGCTCGGCATCCGGGGTAACCATCACCAGGCATTTTCCAGTTACGCCCTCTTTTCGACCATCATCCACATTACTGTCAACACCGGCCGCCTTCAGATCATGCACATAAAAGTCACCCAGTTCATCACTTGCCACCTTACAGGAGTAAAATGAGTTACCACCAAAGTAGCTGGCCGCAATAATAGTATTAGCCGCTGAACCACCCGATGCTCTTTTCCCTTCAAACGCATCAAGATGCCCTATCAACTCATGTTGACGCTCCTCATCAACCAAAGTCATTACTCCTTTATCAACGCCATTATCACTGAAGAAACTATCTTCAACTTCAAATTCCATATCAACCAATGCATTGCCAACGCCATATACATGATATTTTTTCATATTGTTTCCTGATAAACCTTAAAATTTTAACTTGTAAACACAAAGTGTTTTTATATTATTTTTTCTCTGTGGACTCTAATTTCTAAATGCAATTATTATCTATTGAGATATCTGCGTGCTTAACATTAATAACTCATCCCAGGCACGCCCCTGTTCAACGCCTTTGATTACTTTATCTATTTTTGCACAACGTTTTAAAAACATTTTCCAACGTGCTGCATTATGACGAGACAGGGCTTTTCTTATTATAACTTTTCTATTATCCCAGACACGTAACTTACTCATTGCCGCATCAGCCGAAATAGTAGCCTCGGATATTTTGGCAATCATACGCACCTCACGACTTAAAGCCCATAACATTAGCACGGGCTCTACACCTTCATTTTTTAAACCACCAATAATCCTGGATGTGCGCATTACATCACCAACTAATGCACTATCAACAAGATCATAAATATTAAATCTTGCACTATCAGCTACAGCAGATGCCGTCTGTTCAAAATTCAGCTTACCCGCACCATGTAACAAAAATAATTTATCTACTTCCTGGGCCGCAGCTAACATATTACCCTCAACGCGATCAGATAATAATTGCACCGCTTCCCTGTCTGCATTTATTCCTTTCGACTGTAAGCGCTGATTAATCCAGCCAGGAAGCTGATCGGCATTAACTGGCCAACATTGTATAACAACCCCTTGTTGATCCAGGGTTTTAAACCACTTGGTATTTTTTGAGCTGCCCTCAAGTTTGCCGCTACTAATTATTAAAATAGCATCATCTGCAGGGCGTTGAGCATACTCCTGTAATATTTTAGAGCCGACCTTACCCGGTTTGCCTGTCGGTAAGCGTAATTCTAAAATTCTTTTTTCAGCAAACAATGACAAACTATTAGCCGCATCAAGTAACTGGTTCCAGTCAAACTGGGCATCCACATCCATTACTTCACGCTCAGTGTAATCACGCTTACGTGCTTCTAGTCGAATACGGTCAGCTGATTCCATCACCTGCAACGGCTCATCTCCACAAATAAAATATATAACCGCAAGATCATTATTTAAATGTCGTTCAAGTTGATCAGGTCGCACTTTCATTTTATTTAAGCTTTACTCTGTAAGCGCAACAAAATAAGTCGAATCAAATCCTGCTGCATTTCTTCATACAACTGGGATTCTTCACGACTATTGCCTAAAACATCTTCAGTATCAAACTGAAAATCTCGATCTATACTTATATTTTGATTTTCAATTTCAAATTTACTTTCCCTTACATTCACCTGAAAGTCTATTGCATACGTAAGTGTATATTCTCTTGCGCGACCATTTGCATCAACCGATACAATCCGTTTTGTTCTGCTTTCCTGCGACAACTTTAAAACAGCTATATTATCAGCTGCCTTTTCAGTAATTTTTATATTACTTGCTTTAAGACTTCTAATTAAAGCACGGCTTAGCGTGGAGTCTTTCTGTGCCGCATCAACATAGGTTATCTGCATCTCTACAGGCAACTTATAAGCGCCACGTAATTTAAAACCACAGGCACTCAAGAGTAAAAAACACATTGCATAAACAATACCGTTTTTCACATGCAAACCTGAAATTCCGTCAGCCAGCTTATAAGTCCAGGCACGCATTAGTTAGCGACTATATTCACAAGCCGGCCCGGCACAACAATAATTTTACGCACTGTTTTCCCATCTGTGTGTGTTTTAACATTTGCATCTTCTTGCGCCATGGCCTCAATACTTTCTTTATCTGCATCAGCAGCCACTGTTATTTTACTACGTAGTTTTCCATTTACCTGAACCATTAGCTCAATACTGTCCTGAACCATTGCGTCTTTATCTGCCACTGGCCATGTTTCGTCAATAATCACGCTTTGATGCCCCAGCTCTTTCCACATTTTATGACAAAAATGCGGAACTATGGGTGACATCATTAAAACCATAGCGTCTAATGCTTCCTGAACTATGGCTCGACCATTATTCGAGTTATCTTTGAATTTAGATAACTCATTACTCAGCTCCATGACCGCAGCGATAGCTGTGTTAAAAGTGTAACGACGACCAATATCATCACCTACTTTCTCTATCGTTTGATGTAGTTTGAAACGGAGTGCTTTTTGATCATCTGTTAAGTCTGCTTTATTTATCACTAATTCAGAATGCGCACTTTCACCAGCACTATCAACATGATTGAAAATCAATCGATACAATCGTTTCAGAAAACGCGCTGCACCATCCACTCCTTCATCAGACCACTCAAGAGATTGCTCCGGGGGTGCGGCGAACATGGTAAATAATCGCACCGTATCTGCACCGTAAATTTCAATTAAACCCTGAGGGTCAACCGTATTTCCTTTTGACTTGGACATTTTGGTGCCATCTTTTAACACCATTCCCTGGGTTAATAACTGCGAAAATGGCTCGTCGCTGCCTTTAATTAAACCCACATCACGCATCAGTTTATGGAAAAAACGCGCGTATAGTAAGTGTAATACCGCATGCTCGATTCCACCCACATACTGATCTACAGGCAACCAGTAATCCGCTCGCTCATCTAACATACTATCCGCATCAGGGCAGGTGTAACGTGCGTAATACCACGAAGATTCAAAAAAGGTATCAAAGGTATCCGTTTCACGAATCGCATCACCACCGCAGGTTGGACAGCTAGTTTCGTAAAACTCAGGCATTTTTTTAATCGGCGAACCCACATCGTCACCGAAAGCCACATCTTCCGGCAATATTACCGGCAACTGGTCTTCAGGTACTGCAACTGCACCACATTTATCGCAATTAATAATCGGGATTGGCGTACCCCAGTAACGCTGCCGTGAAACACCCCAGTCGCGTAATCTAAAGTTAACCTGTTTCTGACCTTTACCTTCGCCACTCAGAAAGCCGGCAATCGCATCAAACGCTTCAGCAGACGTATTGCCATCAAACTGCCCTGAGTTTTGTAACAGGCCTTTTTCAGTAAAAGCCGATTTTGATATATCACAGGGTTCACCATTTGCTGGAAAAATAACCTGCTTAACAGGTAAAGCATATTTCTCAGCAAACTCATAGTCACGCTGATCATGCGCAGGAACGGACATAACCGCACCTGAACCATAATCTGCTAAAACAAAATTAGCTGCAAATACCGGCACTTCTTCTCCACTAATCGGGTGCAGCGCTTTATATCCGGTATCGAGACCTTTCTTTTCCATAGTCGCCATTTCTGCTTCGGCAACCTTAGTGCTTTTACATTCTTCAATAAAAGACTGTAATTCGCTATTTGACTGTGCTGCTTTAAGTGCAAGCGGGTGCTCTGCGGCAACCGCTACATAAGTAACTCCCATTAATGTATCAGGGCGAGTAGTGTATACCGTCAAAGGTTCTTCATTGGCAACGTCAAACTGCAGTTCAACACCTTCTGATCGGCCAATCCAGTTGCGCTGCATAGTGCGAACCTGCTCCGGCCAGCCTTCCAGCTTATTTACTTCGTTTAATAACTCATCAGCATAATCGGTGATTTTCATAAACCACTGAGGTATTTCTTTACGTTCAACCTTTGCACCTGAGCGCCACCCACAACCATCAACTACCTGCTCATTTGCGAGTACGGTTAAATCCACCGGGTCCCAGTTAACCACCGCATTCTTTTTATATACCAGACCCTTTTCATACAGTCTGGTAAATAACCACTGCTCCCAACGATAGTACTCAGGTGTACAGGTGGCAATTTCACGATCCCAGTCGTAACCAAAACCCAGGCGTTTTAACTGGCCGCGCATATAATCAATATTTGAGTAAGTCCACTTCGCCGGGTGTGAGTTATTTTTATGCGCTGCATTTTCTGCCGGTAACCCAAATGCATCCCATCCCATGGGCTGTAATACATTTTTACCCTGCATTCTCTGATAACGGGAGATCACATCACCGATAGAGTAATTACGTACATGCCCCATATGTAACCGACCACTTGGGTAAGGAAACATAGACAGACAATAAAATTTTTCTTTATCGGCATCCTCGCTTACTTTAAATACTTGATTTTCCTGCCAAAATTTTTGAGCTTCCTGCTCTATTTGTTGTGCATCATAAATTTCTTGCATTAATTCTGTCTTCAATTGGGTGGGTTATCACAAACTTGTTATGAATATGGACTATATAAAAGGAGAAGGATACATCAGACCAATGAGTTAGGAAACTCTGATATTTAGAATGAGGTAGGTCTATGTCTGCATCAGACAAACAAAATGAGTCATCTCTGGTAGAAGCTTATAACCAGATGATGCTCCGTGTACGTGACAGTATTGATAATGCAGAAGCTAATGCAATGCCAACGCTTCAAAAAGCCATCGAACAGGCCAAGGATCAGGCGATCCACCTGGGGGAAGTCAGCCTGGAAGAAGCAGAAGAAATTGGCAATTATATTAAACGCGATATCAATGATGCTGCTGAATACCTGATGGAAACCAGCCACGAATTCAGCGAATGGTTAATGTTAGATATCGATATAATTGAGCAGAAGGTGCTCGAGCTATTTTTATCTGTCGCTGATAAAACACGCATCGAACTGGAGCAACTTTCCCAAGCCGCCTGTAATATTTCCAGCGAATCCGCAAACAGCCAATATAGGAGCGGAGAAATTACCGGCCCGGGCTCTCTTATCTGTACAAGCTGTGAACAGATGATCCAGTTTAATACCACTGACCGCATACCCGACTGTGAGCAATGCGGCGGAGACGTGTTTAAACGCGCCGAAATATAAAACCGGTAATCAACTGGTAGACAGCGTCTTTACCACCTATATAAGCATCGATAGATATAGCCTATTGAATCAATAGATAATTGAAAATAGCTAACTAGCAGAAATTTAGGCACAATATAGCAACTAAATTTTCTCATCAGGACAAGCTATGAAAAAACTAAATATAATGATATTTGCTTCTCTGCTTTCAATGCAGGCACAGGCCGCGGACTGGAAAGCGCTTCCAACAGTCGCTCCCGCACCCGCTGACAACCCAACAACAGCTGATAAGATTGAGTTAGGAAAAATGCTGTTTATGGACCCGCGTTTCTCTTCAACCGGCACTATTTCATGTAACTCATGCCATAACGTAATGGAAGGCGGTGATGATAGCCGTAGTGTCTCTATGGGTGTACACGGTAAAACCGGTGGCAGAAATGCCCCGACTGTATGGAATTCAACGTTTCATTCTGTTCAATTCTGGGACGGTCGCGCAGCATCACTTGAAGATCAGGCAAAAGGTCCGGTTTCAAACCCTGTTGAAATGGGCATGAGAGATGTTGAAACAGCAATGCAACGTGTTAGAGCAATACCCGGTTATAAACCTGTTTTCGAAAAAACATTTGGTAAAGACGGCATGACTATTGATAATGCCGCTAAAGCAGTAGCCGCGTTTGAGCGCACATTAATCACGCCTAACAGCCCTTACGACAAATATGTAAACGGCAATAAAAAAGCCATGAGTAAACAACAGCTTAGTGGCATGAATAAGTTTGCAGCTATTGGTTGCACATCATGTCATTCTGGAGCGGCATTTAATGGCCCGGAACTAAAAATAGGCGAAGGTTTCTATGCTAAGTTCCCTACATTTGACAACAAATATGTTAGTAAATATAAGTTAAATGAAGATAAAGGTCGTGAAGTAGCTACAGGCAACAGCGCTGACCGTAACATGTTCCGTGTGCCTACTTTACGAAATATCACAGATACGGCACCCTACTTTCACAATGGTTCAGTAAATGATCTGGGAGAGGCGGTACGTGTTATGGCGAAGTCACAACTTAATCAAACACTGCCTGAAAAAGACGTTAATGATATCGTTGCTTTCCTTGGTGCATTAACAGGTGAATATCCTGAAATCATGATGCCAAGATTACCTTCGACATCTGGCAAAAGTATTGTTGAAGACTAAAAGCCACTCTCACCTGCCTTGCCCAGCCAGCTAATCTGGGCAAGGCAGATGTTTGATTTTTTTAAAACAACATATCAATAAACTGTTCGACAGTTTTCTTATCTGGCCTGCTCTTCATTTTATAACTGGCGTGTTCGGCATTATCATTTTTATCACTTAAAACTATTCCCCACATTGACTCAATTCGATTTGGTAAAAAAGAATATCGCGCATCAATAATATAATTAGCATTATTCGCACTCAGCGCCAGATAGTCATTTGAAAACCGGCGAAACCGCTCGATGTCTCTGGCTTGTTGGCTATGTTCATTTAACCAGGGAAAATCACGTTTCACATTCAGCTTCTCGACAGATGAACCTTCGAAAATTTTAATTCCCCATAACAACTTAACCGCATCAACATAATATCGACCGTCGTATTCATACATTAATTTCCATACATGACGATTTGCAAAACTGGGTTTAACCTGTAACCGCTCAAGCTGATGCCCCCTTTGTAGAGCCAGTTCAACAATCACTTCTTCAGCTCTGTTTTTTTGAACTAATCCGAAACTTAAAAACAATACTGCATACACAAATGATAACCTTGCATATAAAACTCGCTTTTTAAATGTCGCTAATAAAATTAAACCCAGCACAGGAAAAGTAAAAAAAGGATCTATTATCGAAACCGTATTCCATGCAACACGTATATCTGAAAACGGCCAGTACAACTGTGTGCCATATGAGGTACAGGCATCAAGTAATCCATGTGTCGCAAAACCTGAAAAGGAAAACAGGTAAATCAGTTTAAAAGAAAGTTTTCTTTTAAAAAACGGATAAAAGATCAGGCAACAGATCAACGCCCCAAAAGGAATAAAAATTAACGAATGAGTAAACTGACGATGAAATTCCAAAAATAATAATGGATCATTCGCAGATCTGATTAAAACATCTAAATCCGGAGCCATACCCGATATAGCGCCTATCAATAATGCACTAATCTGTTTTGAGCTATCGTTTGTTGACGACTGAGAAAGACTAGCCCCCAAACAGGCCTGAGATAACGGATCCATTATCTTGCCTTTAATGTAAGGGGTAATTTCAACAACACCAGCTCAACATCTTCAAACTTGCTATCTAACTGATTATTGCTGTCAAGCAGATTAGCTAAAGCACTAAATGGAAAGCTTACGATGCCTACAACTGAATAAATAAGTTGCTTTATTACTTTATCTAAAGCCTTAAAACACGACCAAATAAACATTATTTATTTTTTCGTCTTGATAAAAACAAACAAAACCAGCAATCCACTTACAATAAGCAGGTAATTTGCCCATATTACATAAGGAGTAGAACCTTTATATGCCTGCACATTTGCTGTAATAACTTCTCGTTTAAATTGTTGCGCTATATTTAAAACCTTACCATCACGATCTATAACTGATGATACGCCCGTATTCGTTACCCTCAATAAAACTCGACCACTTTCCAGGGCTCGCATCCTGGCTATCTGGTGATGCTGCCATGGTTGTGACGAATCCTCAAACCAGGCGTCATTACTCACATTTACCAGCAATGTTGCTTCAGGCAAATCAAGTAACACACTTCGATCAAAAGCATCTTCAAAACAGATGCTCAAGCCTATTTTTTGTCCTGCCGCATTAATCAATGCTTGATTTTCTTCACCGCTATCAATATCAGACATAGGTATATTCACCCATTGTGCAAAAAAACCAAGTAATGGTCGCAGTGGAAAATATTCACCCAACGGCACCAGGTGTCTCTTCAGGTATTTTTGACCATCCAAGGTAACCATAGAGTTGTAGTATCGCTGAGTTTTATCGTCTCTTACAAACAACCCTAAAAGAACATCAGTATCACTATCATCCGCTTCTTTACGCAGGCCTTCCAGATAATAAGGTACCCGACGAAGAAAACCCGGTATAGCGGTTTCAGGCCAGATAATTAAATCACTGTCCCAATGCTGCTGGGTTAATTCACGATACATCTGCAAAGTGGGCTGATAGTTTGCAGATTTCCATTTTTCAGCCTGAGTTATATTTCCCTGAATCATACTCACTTTCACTGGTTCATCGACTGCTTCAGTCCAGCTAATTAAACCAAGCAGATAACCTGAAATATAAATAACCGTTATAATGGGCAATGCGATTTTAAAATTAGATTTAAATAGACTCGCGCTTAACAGACCTGAAATAACCGTTACGATTAAACCAATACCAAGTCCACCAACTACTGGTCCATATCCCGAAAGGTAAGTATCAATATGTGCAATTCCAATTTGCACCCAGGGGAAGCCGGTTAAAAAATAACCTCTAAACCAGTCAAACAACATCCAGCTTATCGGGTAAATGACCACCAGCATATTAAATTCTGAGGTTTTAATTAAACGATTTGCCAAATAAAAAGAAAATGCAGGGAACAAACTCATATAAGCAGCTAATAACACTATAGTTGTCACCGCTACTGGCTCGGGCATGCCACCATGATAATGCAGGCTGTAAAACAACCAGTATATTCCATGGCCAAACCAGCCCATGCCAAATAAAAATGCTCTACGAAATGTTACAGATGGTTTCTGGCCTAAACAGGCAATAAAAATAAATGAGATAAGCGGAAACTGCAGCCAGAAGTAGTCATAGGGTGAAAAGCTAAACGGCAGTAGCGCGCCACAGATTAGAGACAGTACTTCTATAATTTTATATGGATTATTTTGAAACGTCTGAATATTTATCATTTTTAAATTTTATTATTTACCTGTTTCAAACTAATATATTATGACCGAAGTCTAACTACTTTTTTATAATCTCTTTATTTTCAGCATCGGGCAAAATAGTCAGTTGCACATGTTTTATCCTACGACTATCTGCACTCAATATTTTAAACAAATAATGATTAATCGTAATAGCTTCTCCGCGTTTAGGCATATGCCCTAAATGTTTCATTAACATACCCGCTAAAGTATCACACTCTTCTTCACTGAATGAACTTTCAAAAAACGTATTAAATTCCTCAATAGGTGTTAATGCTTTGACTGAATAACGATTCACACCCAAACGTCGTATATTCCCCACGTCTTCTATATCGTGCTCATCATCAATTTCACCAACAATCTGCTCAAGCACATCCTCTATAGTAACCAGGCCAGCAACACCGCCATATTCATCAATAACCATTGCCATATGATTTCTACTTGTTCTAAATTCTTTTAACAACACATTCAGGCGTTTACTTTCTGGAACAAAAACGGCTTTTCTCAATACGTCTTTTATATCAAATTCTTTTCGCAGATCTTCGTCAACATATCGTAATAAATCTTTTGCTAATAATACG
>JAPHRB010000070.1 GCA_026197015.1 Gammaproteobacteria bacterium
ATATATTGAGCTTCTTTGTCTTTTTGACGCGCTGCTTTTAAAAACCAGTTGGCAGCGGTGTTAAAATTACGTTTAACTCCAACACCCTTAAGGTGCATTTGACCGATCAATGTCTGAGCGCCCGTGTGATTCTGTTTGGCGGCTTTTAGTATCCATTCCGCTGCTTCGCTGGAGTCTTTTCGTTGGCCTTTCTGCTCAAGATACATCTTGCCAACACTAAACTGTGCCTCAGCATTGCCTTTTTCGGCTAATGGAAACCACAACATTAAAGCCGTAGCAAAATCATTTTTTTCATAAGCCTCATTAGCTTTTTCGAAATCTGTCGGTTTTGTATCTTTTTTAGCTTTTATGGCAGAGGTGGCGTTTCTATCAGCATTAGGAGTGGCAGAGAAACTGGTACTTGTAACCGCTGATGCAGTTGAAAAGTTAAGTATAAAAGTTAAGAAAATCAGTCGAGTAATAACAGTTGTCATAATTGGTTTTTTTTGGTTTTTGTGATGCCCTAACCTAGTATAGAAAACAATCAGAGACTTTTCAGGTAAATTGAGTAAGGCGTTTGAGACGCTGCAAAAAGTACCGGTCAGATGAGAATTGACAGGTTTTAATGACAGCAATGTTCATCAATAAATTCACGTATAAAATCAGGGGGTTTGGCGCCACTAAAACGACCCGCTTCCTCACCATTGATAAATAGAATTAAAGTTGGAAAACCACGTACTTTGTAATGGCCGGCTAATTTCATATTATCACCTTCGTCAACTTCGACTTTAGCGATTGACAGTGTGTCGTGGAATTCAGCTGCAATTTTTTCCAGTATTGGTGTTATAACCCGACATGGTGAGCACCACTCTGCCCATAAATCTACTAAAACGGGTTTCTGGTGTGATGCTTCTATTACCAGTTTTTCAAATGTATCGAGGTCAGCATTAAAAATATTATTAAGTTTGTGCATTAAAATCTGTGTAAATAACTAAGTTGAGCAATTATACCATTATAGTCAGCGTCAGTGCTGTCACTGGTTGAGTAATAAAATACAGAGGCATCAATAGACTGATGGCTGCTTAAAGCGAAATTGTCACCAATCTGCAGAGTAATAGCAGTAGTGTCTAATTGATAAACAAAGCCGTTTTGAAACGCATCGTCAACACGTAACGGTCCTGCGGATGGTTCATTTGGTAAATGATGGGACTGAAATTGTGTGTTTGAGCTGCTTTTGCCAGTGACAGCGGCTGTTTTTGTAGTAGCGGTGCTTGTGTCGGTGGTAGAGGTGGCAACATTGCCGTCATTGTAGCCAAGTGTTATATAAAGTGTATTGTGCTGGTGTGTTTTAAAGTCAAAGTTAAAATAAATACGGTAGTTATCTATATCGAACTCATCTGCTTCGGCTTGAAAATTCTCATAAAGTAGACCACTTCGAAAATTTATACGATCGTTAATTCTTTTTCCCATGCCTATTTCAAAGGTAAAACCGTCGCTATCACGTAATGAACTCTGATAGTTTACAAGGCTGTACTCCAGAGAGACGTGATACCAGGGGGCAGTATATCCATGGTCAGGTTTTATCTGGTAATCTGCTTTAATAGTAGCCAATATATTTGATAACTTATCGAAGTCCTGATACTGGTATGCATCAACAGATGTGCTAAGAATAATGAGGCTTTCGTGTAAGTGATGGAGGCGGTAATCTGCGCTCAATCCAAGATTGGCAATCGTGTCACTTACGATATCTTGCTGTAAAGTTGCTCGTGCGATGTTGTCATCATAAAGTACCCCTGCATTTAAGTTAAAACTATAGGGTGTCTCTGTAGCATGCGAGAGAGTAGAGTAGAGGAATAGTAGTAAGAAAAATTTTAGTCTTTTTATCATTTAAATCACATCCATACTGATTGAACTGATACTACTATATAGTTAGAATAAAAAAAAATATAGGGAATACTTATGAAAAATATCAGGGAATCTCGACGTGAATTTCTGCTTTCAGCTCTTTCAGCCGGTTTATATGTAACAGGCTCTATGGGCATATTACAGCCTGTCTGGGCAATGGGTAAAATACCGAAACAGTTGCAGCCGGGCAAATCAATTTATGATTTATCAGGAGACGTCAGTGTAGACGGTAAAGCTGCAACGGAAAATACGCCAATAAATGTCAATTCAACCGTCACAACGGGTGATAGTAGTCACGTTATATTTGTTGTGGGTAAAGATGCATTTGTATTACGTAGTAACAGCACAGTAAAAGTTGAAGGTAATTCGATAATTTCAGAGATTAGACTCATAAGTGGAAAATTATTGTCAGTTTTTGGTCGAAGGGCAGAAAAACAAAATCTATCACTAAAAACAACAACTGCTACGATTGGTATCAGGGGTACGGGTGTATACCTGGAGGCTGAAGAAAAACAAACTTATATTTGCACCTGTTATGGTGTCGCGGATTTACAGGCTAATGCTGATAAAGCAAGCGCTGAAAGAGTAGAAACCAGACATCATGATGCGCCAAGATTTATTTTAGCGGATCAAGCCGCGGGTAAAAATATTCAGCCTGCACCGGTTTATAATCATACAGATGATGAGCTTGCTGTCATTGAAGCACTCGTCGGTAGAGATGTGCCTTTTTCAAGTGCTGGTTATAGTTCACCACGTAAAACAAATTATTAAATTTAAAAATATTTAAGGACTTCTGAATTTAATAATTCAGAAGTCCTTTTGTCTTAATTTACATGGCTTGTAATTCAAGCGGCCAATGTGTCTCATCAACATCAAGTTTAGATTTTAAATTATATAATGCAGCCTGTAGAGCCTCTTCAATAACCGGATGATAGAAAGGCATACGCAGCATTTGAAGCACAGTCATTTCCATTTCAATACACCAGCAAACAAGGTGTGCAAGATTTTCGCCTTTTACACAAGCCATAGATGCACCAAGTAATTTGCCGGTTTTTTTATCTGCGTAAAGTCTTATAAGCCCGCGGTTTTTTCCCATAATTAAAGCGCGCCCTACGGGTGCCATGTTAATTTCACCAATGGCTGTACTGTTTTCATCAAGCTCAGATAATTTTGCGCCAACACTAACAATGTTTGGTTCGCAAAAAGTAATGGCTAATGGTGTTTTAAGTTTAAAAGAAACGGGTTTATCTTGCATAATATTGTAACCCGCTACTCGTCCTTCAAAGCCGGCTTCATGTAAAATAGGCCTTTCTGCATTGCAATCTCCAGCAATGTAAATTGAGCTATCACCAAGCTGCATTGTATGCGCATTAAAAACCGGTACGCCATTTTCTGAAAGTGCCAGACCAGTTGATTCCAGTTTGAGTTTGTCTATATTCGGACGACGTCCCATGCTGACAAATATTTTTTCAACTTCTACGCTTTTCTCGCCAGCACTGACCTGTAAGTTACCATTTTCAAGCAGGCTGATTTCAGCGGCATCACCTAACCATAACGGAAACTCTCGACCAATAATTTCTATAGCAGACTTGTTTACTTCTGCGTCATCAAGCCCACTTATAATAGTTTGCTGGTCAATGCCGGTGACATCAACCCCCAGACGATGTAGTGACTGGCCAATCTCCAGGCCTATAACGCCAAGCCCGATAACGGCAACTGATTTGGGCAGTTCTTCAAGTTCAAAAACGTCATCTGATGTTAAAATTTTATCAGCAAATGTTTCCCAGGATGAAGGAATAACTGGTCGTGAACCAGTAGCAATAACTATTCGTTTTGCTTTTATCTTATCCCCATCCTCGGTTTGCAGGGTGTTTGCATCAATAAAGTGTACGTGTGATTCAATTAATTTATCTTCAGGTAGTAAATCTATTGAATTAGAAAGCGTTCGATCAACGAAGGTGTCGCGTAAATCCTGTACATGTTCCATGGCGTCTTTTTCATTAATGCTTAAATGCTCTTCACCTTCAATGCCTTCACGCTCAAAAATAGTGCGACGGTGAAAATCTTCAGCTACCTGAATCATAACCTTGGAAGGCATGCAGCCAACGCGGGCACATGTTGTGCCCAGTTCACCGCCGTCTATTAAAACAAAGTCATCGGTAAAGCGTTTAATTTGACTCATGCAGTACAGACCTGCACTGCCTGCTCCAATAATTGCAACTTCAACTTCTTTCATGAGCGTATTCCTGATTATGTGTTATATAGTGTAAATTGATGGTAATTTAGTTTGAGTAAATATTAGTGATTATTTTCTGGTTTTCATCACGAAGCATTTCGCCATCGTATAGATTAAATTGGCCATTGTTCTTGTCCGCGAAATAAAGTTTTAAACTTTCAGCAATAATGGGAAATGCAAGCTTGTCCCATGGAATTTGTTGCTCAGTATATAAACCAGTTTCAAGGCTTTCAATTCCGGGTTTAGAGAAACCATCAACCAGTTCTCCTCTGTACATAATATATACCTGTGATATGTAGGGGATACTGATAGTGCAAAAAAGCTGGCTGTTTGAAATTTGAGCATTAGCCTCTTCAAATGTTTCTCTTTTGGCCGCTTCAAGTGTTGTTTCCTGGTTTTCCATAAAACCCGCCGGTAATGTCCATAAACCGTGGCGCGGTTCTATAGCTCGTTTACATAATAAAATTTTATCTTCATATTCGGCAATGTAGCCGGCAATAATTCGTGGGTTTTGATAGTGAACAAGATCGCAGGAACTACAGACATATCGAGGGCGGTTATCACCCTGTGGAATTTTGTGTTCGACCTTTTCACCGCAGTGACTGCAAAATTTCATTCTTTAAATCCTTCAGGATACTGTCTTAGAGTAAGTGTATTGCCGCGCTGGCTGAATTCAAGATGTTTAAGAAAACTCATGCCGAGTAATATTTCATTGCTTTTATAACCCGGGTTTATAGTGGCTCTGACATTATGTAAGCTGATATCACCTAATGATACCGTTTCAAGTTTAGTCAGTTGAACATCAACTGCCCCGTTAGCTGTCCGGTAGGTTGCAGTTGGACCGGGTATTAAGTTTAACTTGCGCGATATAGATGCGGGAATTGAAACATCAGTTGCCCCGGTGTCTAACATAAAAGTGACAGCCTGGTTGTTAATACTGCCATTAGCAACATAGTGCCCCATTCGGTTGCGTTGTAAAACAAGCTCTTTTACATTACCCGCTAGAGATAGTGTCTGAACTGACTGGTTGGGATTGTTTTGTTTATCAATAATACCAGAGAAAAAGAATCCCATAATTGCAAAAATACCAAGCCACATCAAAGTGAGCATGATAGCGCCTATTTTTTTCTGCTCTTCCTGTGATGAATTAGTTGATGGTTGCATATGCGTTTTGTATTAAAAAAAAGTATTTGTAAAGATAAGACAATACTATCTGAATATTGTTCTAAAATCAGTAAATGGATAAATCTGTGAATAGACGTGAGCAATACCGATATATAAGGCATGACAAGCTATTTGTACAAATTTTAGCGGCCAATGAAAAAGTCGATGTAAAGAGTGTCAATGTGCTTTGTCATACCTGTGATGCCTCGATAAGCGGACTGAGGGTCGAGCTTGAAATAGAGTTAAGCATTAAGACTCTGGTGGATTTGTGGGTGGAGTTTGAAGGGCTTGAAGGCAAATTCTACTTGCGGGGGCAGGTCTGCTGGTGTTGCCAGTCAGAGAATGCCCAAGATCTATACCAGGTGGGAATCGAGTTAGAGAGTGCTTATGCAACAGATTACGATATATGGATAGAGTTATTAGAGAGTTTTTCTAATTGAAAAATTAATAGAGATTCATTGTGGCAGGCGTAGAAATTCTGAAGTTGTTCATAAAATTGTAAATAACCTGTGATATATTTTCAAGTATATTTAAAAGTGCTTTATAGTCACTGATTTCAGGGGAAAATGACTTGTTGGATAAAGAAATAACATCGCAGGATAATGAATTAGAAGAGCTGGTACTGCGCGAAAGTATCGTTAGTGCTACAGGGCTAAATGAAGGCAGCCTGCAAATAGGAATTAAGGGCGATCCATCATTGCGGGAAACGACATTAGTGCGCAAGCGGTATGAAAGCCCGGTTGATAAAGTCATTACACCACTTATGGAAAATCTGGAAGAATTAATGTTGAATCGTAGTTGTTACCGAGTTTTTATTGGTTTCAATAGTGGTGAAATTCATACACATTCTATATTCGATCCATTACGTCAGGAAATACATGCATCAGAGAAGCTGGCGGATAGAGATTACCTTGATCGGCATTTTCCAAAAATAAGTTTCGAAGATAAGATTCAGGCGATGCGGGATATATATGCTGCCATCAAGGGCAGTAAAATCTTTGAGACGGTGCCGGGTTACTGGAAGAGTATTTTTAACAAACGGCATGAAACCTGGGGTCCAATGACAAAGGATGAAATTCATACCATTATGTCATCCATTAAAACCATGCGTGATTTACCTGATTTTTATTTGCGTAATATAACCATCTGTATGGTGCAAAATTTAGTGCGTATGCAATTTAACTGTGACGGTACACAAATAATTAGTGCAGAAAATTATAAGAAGTTTATAGAAGATAATATGCCGTAGCTTGATATATTTGGCTTTAACTATTTTCTTTCTGGCAGTTTATTCATGAAAACCAGTACCTGTTACTTTATTTAAAATTTATATCGCAGTGGCTGTTCACCTGTAGTGCAGTCACTCTATTGAATAATTAGACACGGCTCTCGGTAGAAAATGCACAACATGGGAATCAAACAAGATGGTATATATATTCCCGTAGTGGCGTTATATTCTTTATAATCATGACAACTATGAATGATTCTACGTCTAAATCTTTTTTTACTCCGCTAACTTTGGCAGTCACTCGCCTGTATCGACGAGTTTTAAAATTATTTGGTATAAGCATTATCGAAACCACTGAATCGATAAAGATACTCTCTGATCTTTGTCTGGCGCAGACGGCACGGCGCGCGCGTTACTACGAAGAGAAAAAGTTACCCGGTGCTCTACTGCAGGCGTTTTCAGTTGAAGCCCTGGCGGCGGGTGATGCTCGATTTATTGGTCGCGAAAGCCAGCTGGAGCGCCTGACAGCGGCGTTTGAAATGTGGCGCGCGGGTCACAATTCGATGATAGCTGTCACTGGGCCACAGGGCTGCGGTCTGTCTTCATTTCTACGGCAACTGGAAGAAGTTGCCGGTGCTGGTGACAGGTTTCGTTACCACAAGCTTACACGCAGGCCATATGATATTAATGACACCTTGCTGATGTTGAGTGAATTTATTGGTTTAGAACAGGCTGCCGTCAGTACTGATGAATTGCTTGAGCGTATAAATAAGTTGCCACCAAGTGTATTTGTTATTGATAACGGGCATTTTCTCAGTTGTCGCGTGATGGGCGCGCATGCCGCAATACGCGTTTTTGGCGCGCTGATGGTGGCGACCCAGCAGCGCCACCTGTGGGTGCTGGGCTGCGAAGAATTTGCCTGGCGTCGGCTAAACTATATTTACCATGCGGAGCGATTTTTTACCGACCGAATTCAACTCAGCATGTTTAACGAGCAAGAACTGGATGAGTGCCTGTCGCTGCGCCAGCAGGTTTCGGGTGTGGTATTAAACACAGTGATGGAAAGCAAAAACAACGATATGCAGGATGCATTGGAATTGCCTACGCTTTACAAGTTAAGTAATGGTAAACCTGATTTTGCTTTTTTCTATTATCTCGGTGCGCTACAGGTTAACCCGGAAAACAAACAACTGGATATGTCGCGTAGTGTGGCGCTGGATTTTAGTGCATTAAAAAGTCTGATTAGTGAGGAATTGTTTACGCTCGCTGAAGTTGTAATACACGGTCGCCTGACGATAGATGATCATTGTGCCCTGTTTCGTACCAGCCGCGAACAAAGCTGGCTGCTGCTGGAACGTCTTTATCAGCAATGCCTGTTAGACAAGGATGAAACAGCAGACGAGCTGGGTTATCGCCTGGTGCCGGTATATTCTGAAGTAATCAGCCGCTATCTCACTAACACGAACTACTTATACTAATTATGGAAGCAGATATCATAGCGCAACTCAACGAGTTGCTTTCAATCTCCCGGATACTACTGATTGCCGTTGTCTTACTGCTCACCTGGTTATTATTGCGGATTGTTCATTTCGCCTTGCAACAGTCAATATATCGCTTTCCACGTTATCGTCTGCAGATGGGGCAGGTATTTCCGGCGATCCGCCTGATTACCTGGTTTCTGTGTATCGTATATATAATATTTGGCATCCTTAAACCGCCGCAGGCAATTGTTTTTGCGGTACTCGGTTCACTCGGTCTTGCCGTTGGTCTGGCAGCGCAGGGTGGTGTACGCAACTTGCTTGCAGGTATCATGATGATATTTAATCCACCGTTTCGGGTTGGCGATATGGTGAATTTTGGCGGTTACTATGGCGAAGTCACCCGTCTCGATCTTAGTGTGACCATGCTGCGCACACTCGATGACAATATGGTGATGGTGCCGAATTCATCAATTCTGGAAAATGCCGCGTCCAATGCCAACAGTGGTGAACTGTCAGAGATGGTGGTGGTAAATATCGACCTGCCACAGTC
>JAPHRB010000001.1 GCA_026197015.1 Gammaproteobacteria bacterium
AGTTGAAACTGAAAAACCCGGTTTAATGGGGCGTTTATTTAACTCTAACTCTTCAAAAACAGAAAATATAACTTCTAAATCGGAGTCAATAACAGATAACACTGTCGAGCATCAACTTGATACTTACAAAAACTGCCTAATTGAATTATTAAACAAACTAGATAATGCCAATTCACCAAATGGTAAATTGGCAGCTTTAAAAATAAGTGCTCGTGACGCACAACATAAAAGTGAACTCGATAAACTTTCTGATCAGCTGTCAATTATTTTACAGGAGCATTCTAAATCAGATAACCATCTGGATGAAATCACAGACACTATTCATAAAGTTGAAATTGACACTGCTTTACAACCGTCAATTCAAGAGCTTTTAATACGCCTTTTAGAACAACTTATTGTGCCCGCCGATCTTCAAGATGAAGCCGATAAAATGAAACATCGGTTAGAGCAGGAAACAGATCCAACAAACTGGAAGCAATTATTAAAAGATGTTGCGCAGCTTATTAACTCAATAAGAAGTCGATTACAAAAAGAAAAACACGAATTTGAAGACTTCCTACAACAGGTTACAGATCGACTTAAAGCAATGGATCATTTCCTGCAAAATGAAACATCAAATATTATAAAAGCAGAAAGTCAGGGCCAGGAGTTTGATAAAACTGTAGATATAAGTGTTGCAGAGATAAGACAAAATATAAACACAGCCACAGAAATTTCTAGTCTCAAAGATAATGTCAATTCAAAATTAGACACTATTTCCGGACACATTAAACTATATCGTGAGTCAGAAAAAATACGTTTTGAAAATTCACAGAAAGAAGTAGAAGCCATGCACTCAAAAATGCAGGCTCTTGAATCTGAAGCTGATAAACTAAAAAAAGTTGTAATTGAAAAAAACAAACAGGCAATGTTCGATACACTAACTGGAATACCCAATCGTTTATCGTATGAAAAGAAAGCCGCAGAAGAAATCGCAAGATGGAAACGTTTTTCAAACCCATTAAGCCTTGCAATCTGGGATATTGATTTATTCAAACATGTTAATGACACATATGGTCATAAAGCTGGGGATAAAGTTTTAAAAACTGTTGCGCAATTACTAGTTAAAAGCATTCGAGAGACAGATTTTTTAGCCCGTTATGGTGGTGAAGAGTTTGTCATGCTTTTACCTGGTACTAAACAGGAAGAAACTCTTCGACTCGTTAATAAACTTCGTAAACAGATTGAAGACTGCGGATTTCATTACCATGGAGAGTCTGTACAGATAACAATTTCTTGTGGCGTTAGCAGCTTTAACGAAAATGACTCATTAAGCCAGGTTTTTGAACGTGCAGACAAAGCACTTTATAAAGCAAAAGAAAATGGTCGTAATCAATGTGTGGTTGCTTCCTGCCTGTCTGATTGATCCTTATGAACGAAAAAAACAAAATAGTCGATCTTGAAAATTCCTTGTCAGACAATACAATTGATAATATCTCTGATCCTGAATATATTTCCAGAGTTATTAATCATTTCATACTAAACAAAGACAAAAATGAATTACACGTCACCGCTGATGCTTCAGTTGCACGAAGCCAGCAATATAATAGACAAAATATTATTAATGCTCTTACTAATATACAACTTACATTTAAACCAAATTACGTTGCAGGAAAATCTGTTAATATAAATACGCATGAATTTAAGTTAGCATTAATGGAAAGTATGGCGAGGCTTGAAAAAACAGCTATTCCTAAAACCATGAACCAGATTGACAGTAGAACCATTGATTTTGTTGAAATGATTTTTGGTGCTTTTATTAATGACACAAATATATCTGACGATATTAAAGGTCTGCTTCTATTACTACAGATACCTATTTTAAAGATATCCTTAACAGACTCAAAATTTTTTAGTAATAACAACCATCCTGCGAGGTATGTTTTAAATAGTATTGCTCACCTTGGTATAGGTATTGAAAACAAAGATAATACTTTATACCAGACTATCGATTACATTATTGATCAGTTGCTTCATAGTTTTGATAAAAATATACTTCCCTTTATAACAGCCAAAACATCTTTAGATAGACTTTCTGATATTCAAAAAGATAAATTTATAAAAACAGAAAAACAAACTCAGCATCTTATTGCTATTGAATATACTCAACAATTAGTTTTAAAAGAGTTAAAACACTATACAAGCAACGTCGAAATACCTGCTAATTTACATTCTTTAATATTAAGACACTGGTCTACTCTCATGTTTCATCGTTTTATTAGTTATGGCAAAGAGAGTGTGGAATGGCGTGAAGCCGTCGGAATTTTACGTTTGTTGGCAAAATCATTTTCACCGATAGAAGATAAAGATGACTGGATAGCATTAAGAAGCATTTATAAAGGAATTGTTAATAGCGTTAGATCCTGTCTTACTAATACAAGGCAGAATAAAGAAAAAATATTTATCGCTACCAGTAGTCTTAATAATTATTATTTAGATAAAATCAATAAATCAGAATACTTTTCAACTCATCATAAAAATTCTAACGAAGAAGAAAACGAGTTTGTTTTATTTGATAACTTATATGAAAACTACACTTCAGATCTAGAACCTAGCCCTCTGGATCAACTAACTGAAGATTCAAATTTTGCTATGCATAGTATACCTGATTTAATTGAGCCTAATAACTGGTTTGAAGTATTTACTAATCATAGCCATCCTGTAAGACGTTTAAAACTTTCAACCATCTTGCAACAACAAAAATTAGTTTTTGTTGATTATCTAGGTAATAAAGTGATCGAAAAAAATCTCGATACTTTTATTACTGAATTGAAAAATGATCAATCACGCCTGATAAATGATCATTCCATTTTTGAATATGCTTTAAGTATGGTAATTATTTCAATTTCGACCAAAAATTAAACTAAATATATTATAACTTTATTTTTTAATAACTGCTCAAACCTACTATTATCATTACATATTTTGTCAGTGCCATGCCGTTAACATAACTATATCGTTTTTACTGCCACAAATATTACTTCGAGCTCCTGTTGTTCGCCTTACTGCCATGCCTCACATGTTAAAGGTCTTTTAACGGATGTCGATTTTGTCATTTTGAATTTTTATTGTCTAGACTGAACTATTACTCAGTAATAACCAGATAGTTCAACTTAATAATAAATTTCAGCACAGATGACCAGCGCAGCAATATTAATTTATAATCAATTTGAAACAGGATATACCCACACCCATACTTCATCATATTGTTTATCAATCCATGTTTCTCTAATATGTGCTTTGACTATGGTCTTATTAACCGTCTGTAGAATCTCTTTATCTGATCTAACATACCCTCTGTCATTAATTATTTTTTCATTAATAGTCTGTACACTGCTAACTTCTACACCATATCTAGCAGCTAATCGCTCACGAGCTCTAGCCACAGCAAGTTCTTCCTGGAAATGCCTGCCTTTTACATGTGTTTTACATGAACCGACTGCGCCATCACCTGGATCTGTTAACCATTCTGGTTTTTTCTGAATTTTTTGCTGATTACAGGAAAAAAGCAAAAATGTTGTAAAAATTAAAGCCAGTAGTTGTTTAATTTGCATATTTACCTCTTATTCAATACGAATTGAATAATTATCATGTTCTTTACGATTTTTAATTATTTAGGTCTACAGGCCACTAGCAGATAAGATAAAGCAGCTTAAACTAACATTAGTGCATGCTTTTATCGAATGCACATAAATTCTACTATATTCTAATAAATCTACCCATTATTCCTACACAAATGCGGCTTATTTAATATTGCTAAATAGGCTCATCTCGGCTATGTTTATAGGACTAAAGTGTTCGCATATTAATATAACGAATATAAATAACTTTTATGGAGAAGAACAACATGAATAAAGCTGGGTACCTAATAGCAGGTGTCGCAATGTCAGCAATACTGGCAGGTTGTGGCGAAGAGAAGCAGGAGGTTGCAGACTGTGTGTTCCCTGATGCACCAGGTTCAGCCGCACCTGGCTGGGTTTGTGATGAACCCGTTGAAGGCGTTGAAGTTTCTGCAGTGGGTTCAGCCCAGAAATCAGGTGCAGGACATGATTTCATGAAACAAATGGCGTCAACTTCTGCACGGGTTCAATTAGCTCAAAATATGCAAGTTCAAGTTCGTAATATGGTTAAGCAATATATAGAGACTACCGGTGCAGCTGATTCAGAAACTGTAGATAAGGTAATGACATCTGTTACTAAACAAATCACTAATGAAACTTTAGTGGGTACTAAAATCTATAAAACACGTACCAGTCCTACTGGTAATTTATATGTACTTGTAGGTATGGATGAAGCAAGTGTTGAAAAAGCGACTAAGAATGCCGTTAAGACCAGTATGAAGAATGAAAGGGCTTTATGGCAACAATTTAAGGCTCAGAAAAGCCAGGATGAATTAGCTGCTGAAATTTCTAAAATGGATGGCAGTAACTAATACAACTTAAAATTCAAGGATGTTACGACAACTTTTACATCAAGTAGTCAGGGCCTCACAGGGAAGTGTAGGCAACTTATTCAATGATATCAATTACTTAAGGGACTAAAAATGCAAAAACGATCCTTTTTGATCGTCATCTTACTTACATTCACATTTTCAACTAATGCGGGCAATCGTGCTGAATTTGAGCAGTGGATGAAGCAGGAAACAACCAGCTTTCAAGACTATCGTGATAAGCGAGATAAAGAATTCACCGGATTTTTAAAAAATCAATGGAAAGAGATGCAAACTTTCCAGGGTTTAGTGCGCGATAAAACCCCTAAACCTGTAAGTATACCGAAAGCACCCAAAAAACCACCTGTTGTAGTTCGACAGCCTGATCCAGTAGCTGAACCTGTTATTAAGTTACCGGAAAAGTCACCATCAATAAATACACCTATAAAAGTAAGCCCAATAGTACCAAAACCAGTCATAGTAAAAGTGCCTGAGATAAAACCTGTACCGGCACCTGTCGTTGTTTCACCTGCACCCGTTATTAAGAAACCAACAGGCAAACATATAAATATAACATTCTATGGTCAGAAGCTTGATTTCTACTATGACCCAAAGCTTAAAATAAGCTTACAGAAACCCTATAATGAAAAATCTATGAGTAATATCTGGTCTGAAATGAGTAAAGCAGACTATGAAGGCTTATTGAAACAAATCAATGCACAGCGTAAGCCATTAATACTTAATGACTGGGGTTACGCATTATTAACCAATGCAATTGCTCAAAAAATACATCCGGGTAGTAAGAATGATCAATCTATTTTTACCTGGTATCTAATGACTAAGGCGGGTTATCAGGCACGTATCGCATATGATCGTAATTATATCTATTTGCTTATGCCATCGCGCCAGCAGCTATTCGGGGCTCCCTATTTTACATTTGATAAAATTCGATATTACGCCTTAAGTTTTGATGGTATCAAACAGAAACCTGGCAAGATATACACTTATGATGGACACTACCCTGGTGCAAATCAAAGACTTGATATGAGCTTAAGCCGTGCTTTTAATACTGGCCGACAGCAAAAAGATCGTTTTCTAAAATTCACTTATCAAGGTCAAACTCATCGTATTAATGTAGCTTATGATAGTGAAACAGTTCGTTACCTTAAAACTTATCCGCAGATGGATATCACCTTATACTTTAATTCAGAGCTTAATCAGGCAACTGCAAACCCTTTACTTAAGCAGTTAAAACCTCTTGTAGAAGGTAAATCTGAGGAAGATGCTGTTAACTTAATTCTACGTTTTGTGCAAACTGCTTTTAAATATAAAACTGATGAACAGCAGTTTGGTATTGAAAATTATTTATTTCCAGAAGAGACATTACATTACCCCTACTCAGACTGTGAAGATCGATCTGTTTTCTTTGCCTGGATAGTCCATAACCTTTTAGGTTTGCAAGTTGTAGGGCTAGATTTTCCCGGGCATATTGCTGCGGCCGTTCACTTTAATGAAACTGTTAGTGGTGACTCAATTACATTTAATGGTAAACGTTTTGTTGTGACGGACCCTACTTATATAAATGCAGATGCTGGAATGACAATGCCCGCATATAAGAATAAAAAACCAGGCGTGATTCGAGTATTAAATTAACTAATTATGTTGTTAACTTTATATAAATATAAAATTGATATCATAATGATATAACTGCTTTCGGTGTAGTCAATCACATAAAAAATAAACTTAAAGATGGAACATAAGTAATTAATATTAGAACTAAGAGTAATACTACTACAAATGGGAAACTGGCTTTGTACACATCTGTTATTGGTTTTTTGAATCTATAACTAGAAATAAACAAATTTATACCCACAGGTGGTGTCATATAACCAATCTGCATATTCGCCAGAAATATTATTCCAAGATGGACCGGATGAATACCAAAACTAGCTGCAACGGGTAGAATTAAAGGCACGATAATTACAAGTGCTGAAAATATATCTAAAATTGCCCCTACAAATAATAAAAATATGTTTAATAGTATTAAAAAACCAAGTTTAGTGTCTACATTATTCTGAATAATATTAAATAATCTTGTCGGCACTTCAGCATCAATAAACACATTAGTTAAAGCCAGTGAAACTGCAAGTATTAACAAAATACTGCCAACCATTGCCATGGAATCTCGAATAATATTAATTAACTTAGTAAGTGAAATTTCTTTATAAACGAATGTTTCGATAAACAATATATAAATAGCAACTATCGCTGCTGCTTCTGAAATTGCAAAATAACCTGAATATATACCTAATATTAATATCAATGGCATAGGCAATTCCCAGCGCATATCCCAAATTGATTTTTTTAGCCGCTTTTTATCAAAAGCAACCGTGGCAATGTTAAATTCTCGATTCTTAACTACAGCATATATTGATAATGCTATTACCATTAAAGCTGTTGGTATTAATCCTGCAATAAATAGATCATTAATTGTAAACTTCTCTTCAAGATCCATTTGTTGAGCAATTACGCCATATAAAATTAAAGGCAAAGATGGTGCAAGCAACAAACCTAAACTTCCTGATGTTGTTACCATCCCTAAACTAAATTTTTCAGTATATCCAGATTTTATAAGAGCAGGGTAGAGTAATGCACCTAATGCCACAATCGTAACTCCAGATGCACCTGTGAACGCAGTAAATAAAGCACTAGATAAAAATGCAAATATAACAAGTCCACCTGGCATCCAGCCGATTATTGCTTGAATAAGGTTTAGTGTTCTCTGAGAAGTTTTGCTTTCACTTAATATATAACCAGTGAATGTAAATAAAGGTAAAGCAATTAAAAGAGGAGTTTCGGCAATACGATATAATTCAATGCCTATTACCATCAAATCAATATCAGCTATATAAAAACCATATATAGCTCCAGCAGCAATAACAGTAAAGAGAGGAGCACCTAATAATGCAAGGATTATTAAAACCAGCACTACTATTATAGTCATCATTTTATATTTTCATTCAGAATCTGAACTATATACTTCAAGCTCATAATAAAAAATGCAACAGGTATTATCGCTTGCGTTATCCATGCGGGGATAGATTCAAATGCTATAGTTGCATCATTATATTCAAGATATACAAACAGGTAACTATAGTAACTTATTAGCAGGCATATAACTGCTGAAAAAATTAAGTTAAATTTTTCTATGTATCTTCTATATGGTGTTGGTATAAATTGAGATAAGACATCAATCCTTATTTGTTTACCTTTTCTACTAGCTAATATAGCCCCTACAAGTCCTAACCATAAAACCAGTATTCTTAGAAAATGATCTCCCCAGATAAAACCACTATCCATAAAATTACGCATAAATATCTGGTATATCGAAAATATGATCATTGTCATTAATATTAAAATAACAATCACATCTTCTATTATGTGTATAATATTTATTATCTTTTTTGAATTATTTAGAAACACCTAGAGTCTCTTGTTTGTTTCTAAACTTAATTAATAAATTGTTTATTTCATCATATGAAGAATTAGATAGAATGCCATCTGACCTAATAGTCTCTCTGGCTAATTTTCCTTTTTTATTCCACAATTTAAATGTTTCACTATTTGGAGATATTACTTCAATTCCCTGTTTCGATAGGGCAGAAAATGCAGCAACGTTATCTTTTCTGTTTTGCTCATCTATATTCATAAATATTTTAGACATTATAGTTTTAACTGTAATTTTATCTTTACTACTTATTTGATTAAACGATTTTTTATCAATTAATAAAGTTGCATATAGGTAAGTTAAAGGCACATCTGTTATATATTTTATTTGTGTATGCCACTGTAGTGCAATCGCAACAATAGGAGATATTGCAACTGTATCTATCAAATTTGTCTGAAGTCCCGTTAATACATCACCTATATTTAATGGAATTGGCGTTAATCCAAAAGACCTTAATGTAACTTCAGCTTGCTTATTATTTGTTGGTGTCCAAATTTTACGTGAATTTAAATCTTCAATTTTATTTATTGGACTTGTTGACATAGCATAAGCAAAACCACCTTCTGATAGACCAAAACTAATCATACCCCCTTCTTCAAGGCCTTTGATAATTTTTTTGTCTACTATTTGACGAACATAATCTACTTCTTCAAATGAATTAAAAATCATAGGCAGCGAATAAATCTGACTATCTGCATAAAAACTTGTTAGTACTCCATTTGATACTGCTGCTCCCTGCAATTGACGAATACGAATCTTTTTTAATGTAATTTCTTCCGAGCCCATTACACCACCCGGATAATATTTAAATATAACTCGGCCTTCAGTTTTTTCTTTTATCTCCTGAGCACCAAGTCTCATTTGTTTCATCCAATAGGTACCATCTGGAGCAGAGGTTGCAATTTTGAATGTTTTAGCGTGTAAAACATTTATGCAACTCAATATATATATTATTGACAATAATATTATTTTATTCATTTCTTTAAAATCGCTTTAAAAATATTCTTTAGAGGTTGCCAGTAAAGCATTAGCTTTTTGTAATGCAATAGTATTAATTAAAATATATTCAGGTGGTGAATTTTTAAAACTTAACACCTCACTTAGTAATTTTTCATGTAATACTTCATCAAACGTTAATCTGGCATAATATTCTGCATACAATACTTTAACCATCTGATTTTCATCGTTGCTTAATTTTATTGCTGTTTCAAAATAACCTTTCCCTAATTCAGGGTTACCACCTAAGGTAGCTGGAATAAAACTATTTAAGACACCTAAATACATATGGGCACCACCATTATCCCATGTCTCGTCATATGAAATTACCTTTTGCATAATCAAATTTATCTGTGGTAATTGAGCCATAGCATTCCAGTCTTCAGTATTTGTCTGAAGCCATGCTGCCCACGATTTTCCAAGCATATATATGATATTAATATCATCTTCATCTATAATTTTCATTCTTTCATAAAAATCATCATATTTTAGATTTGTTAAATCACATAGCTTTTCATCATATATACAGATTGCTTTTGAAACCCTTTGTAATGATTTATACGTCAGGTTTTTTTGCTGTCTTAGAAGCTTTTTCTTATAAAATAAATTTTTATCATTTTCATTTACAAGCATTTCAATGTCTGCAGATATTAAACTCGCGTAAGCGTTCATTAGATTAGATGAAGCTAACAATAAACCTTCATCTTCTGGGTCATTTTCTATTAGTCCATCTAATAATATTAGATAAGCAGGTAATGCTTGCTTTACCGTTTCTATATCATTATTAGATTTTACAGCTTTAGTGATATTTTCAGAGAAATTACTAATAGAAAGTGAACAGCCAGTAAATAACTGACTGCTGGCTAATATGATTACAAGTGAAATTAGTTTTAGTTTCATTTTTTAAATTTTTTATTCTTTTAACTAGCCAAATTTATATTGATTATTTATTGCAATCCACTATGACTTAGAAGAGCATCAATTTCTGGTTCTCTTCCTCTGAAACGCGTAAATAAATCTACTGCTTTCTCAGACCCTCCTGTTTCCAGTATACATTCAAGAAATTCTTTGCCTGTTTCCTGGTTAAATATACCGTTATCTTCAAATTTGGAAAAAGCATCTGCGGATAAAACTTCAGCCCACTTATAACTATAATATCCTGCTGCATATCCGCCTGCAAAAATATGTGAAAATCCATGTTGAAATTGATTTATAGCTGGAGGAATAATCACCGCTACTTTATTCCTTACTTCGTTTAGTAAGCTTTGTATACTTATAAAATCTTCAGTGTTAAATTCCATATGTAGTCTAAAATCAAATATTGAAAACTCTAATTGTCTTAACATTTGCATTGCTGATTGAAAATTCTTTGCTTTTATTAGTTTTTCATATAAATTTTCTGGAAGTATCTCACCTGTATCAATATGTGATGTTATTAATTCAAGACCTTCTTTTTGCCAGCACCAGTTTTCCATAAACTGACTTGGCAATTCAACTGCATCCCACTCAACACCATTTATACCTGATACAAATAATGGATCAACTTTTGTTAACATATGTTGTAATCCGTGACCAAACTCATGAAAAAGTGTTGTCACCTCATCATGATTTAATAATGCTGGTTTATTTCCGACTGGTGCAGTCAAGTTGCAGGTTAAATATGCAACTGGTAGTTGCACCTCTTCTTCGCATACCATTCTTCTGACACATTCATCCATCCATGCTCCACCACGTTTATTACTTCTGGCGTATAAATCTAGATAAAATTGCCCTCTAATATTTCCTAACTCATCTTCAATTTGATAAAATTTTACGTCTTTATGCCATACATTAATGTTTTTAATTTCTTTTATTTTTATAGCATAGAGTCTTTTTACAATTTCAAACAAACCACTGATTACTTTTGGAGCAGGAAAATACGGCTTTAACTCTTCCTGGCTAATTCCATATTCTTTTTGCTTTAGCTTTTCAGAAACATACATAACATCCCATGCTTCAATATTATTTAAATTACATTCTTTTCTGGCATATTTTTTTAAAGTATCAAACTCTTTTATCGCCTGTGGTTTGGACTTTTCAACTAAATCCTCTAAGAATGTTAATACATCATCTGTTGTTTTTGCCATTTTATCGGCTATAGATAATTCAGAATAATTTTTATAGTCCAGAATTTTAGCCAATTCCTGTCTTGCACCTACTATTTCCTGCATTATTTTTGTATTATCAAACTTACCGCTATTTGGACCTTTTGCTGATGCTCTGGTAGTAAATGCTGTATACATTTCTTCTCTGAACTTTCTAATATCTGAATATGTCATTACCGCAATATATGAGGGTGCATCAAGTGTGAATAACCAGCCCTTTAATTCTTCTTCTTGAGCTGCCTGCTTTGCCATCTCTATTACAAAACCCGGTAGGCCAGCAAGCTCTGACTTTTCTTCAATATGAATATTGAATGCCTGGGTCGCATCCATTACATTTTGTTCAAATTTTGATTTTAAACTGGAAAGTTCTGTTTTTATTTTTTTAAATAACTTCTTCTTATCATCTGACAACGCAACTCCATTTAATTTGAAGTTTAATAATGCATTTTCTATTACTTTTTTATTAGCATTATCTAATGTTTCATACTCTTTACTTTTCTTAATATCATTATAAGCCTTATATAATTTACTATTCTGAGATATATCAGTGTAATAGGCACTTAATTTTGGCACACATCTATCATGTTCTATCCTTAATTCATCAGTATTCATAACAGAATTAAGGTGACTAACAGGTGACCAGGCTCTAGATAACCTGTTATCCATCATTTCAAGTTCTTTAATTAATGAAGACCAGGAATATTGATCATTAGAATCAAGATAATTATTTAATTTTTCTTCATTTTCCTTAATTATTCCACTAATTGTTCTCTCTATAGTAGTAACATCAATTTCTGTAAATTGTGGTAATGTCTTTATATTCAGCAATGCATTGTTCATATTTCAGGTATTCTTTAATAGTTATCAGTGTTTTATATCATATTTTACTTATATAAAGGCGTACTAAATTCACTACGCTTTAATCTTTACTTATTTATTTGTTATTTCTCTAAATTAGCCAATAAATTATTAACAATTTGAACAAGGGCGTCATGATCCGGTTTCATTCGATTATACACCTGTAATCCGAATATCCCGCTCATAAGCATTTTAGCTAAAGTTTCTGGCCTACCACCGGTCGTTAACGTACCTTCCTGTTGTGCTAATTTTAAAACAGTACAAAATTCATTTTCTATCTTCGTAAACATACAACCAATACGAGAGTTAATTTCACTATCATCAGGCGGTATTTCTAGTAAAGTATTCACCAATAAGCAGCTTTTTAATGCTTTATCTTCATCTTTCTGACTTAATAAATGGTCAAAAAATAAACGTATTCGTTTTAATGGGGGTTCTGCAGATTGTAATATACAACTCACTGACGAATATAGATTTTCGAAATAGTAATCTAATGACATTAAAAATAGATTTCTCTTATTTTTAAAAGCCCCATAAATACTACCGGGCTGTAGTTTTGTAACTTTAGTTAAATCTTTAACTGAAGTATTAGCAAAACCCTTTAGCCAAAATAGTTGCATAGCACTATCTAGTACCATTTCTTTATTAAATGTCTGTGGCCTGGCCATAATAACTCCTCATATCTCTACTATTATAATAACAATAGTTGAATAATCGCTCAATAAATATTATTATAATTGAACGTTCATTCAATAATTGAGATTATAATGATTAATTTACCTGTATTAACCCTTGATAACGCGCCTTCTGGATCTATTAATTTACTACAACAGACTAATAAAAATTTCGGTTTCATCCCAAATTTAATTGGTGTCATGGCTACCTCACCATCACTGACAGAAGCCTATCTAACGATTGCTGGTATTTTTACAAAATCGACATTAACTCCAACTGAACAACAAATCGTCTTATTAACAGTGAGTCACTATCATGAGTGCTGTTATTGCATGGCAGCACATACTGCCATTGCAGATATGCAACAGGTAGATTCATCTGTTGTTAAATCAATCCGTGATAATCAACCAATTAAAGATTCAAAACTTGAGGTTTTACGTGTTTTTACAAAACTGTTAATTGAAAAACGAGGTTGGGTTAATGAGCAAGATACACAGGCATTTCTGGATGCAGGTTATAATGAAACACATATGTTAGATATTCTAGTGGGTGTTGCCCAGAAAACGCTAAGTAATTTTACTAATCATATTGCTAAAACACCTCTCGATGAGGCTTTCGCTGAGCTGGCCTGGTCACCTGAAGTTTAATCTAATATGGTTAAGTACTGTTCTGATATAACGATGTGAGCAGCTTACAGATAAAATTTTACTGTAAGCTGGTTTATCGGGTTTAAATATTACTTAACTAATCACTCGGCTATCAGGTATCTATATTCATGGCTGACAGGGCATTAGCTTCAATAAATTCACGTCTGGGTTCTACCTGATCACCCATTAATGTAGTAAACACCTCATCAGCGGCTATTGCGTCTTCTATGCGCACCTGCAACATCCTTCTTGTTTCAGGATTCATTGTGGTTTCCCATAGCTGTTCTGGATTCATCTCACCCAGACCTTTATAACGCTGGATATTTAATCCTCTACGAGCTTCTTCAAATAACCAGTCTTTTACTTCTGATATATTTTTAACAAGCTGGGTTTTTTCACCTCTTTTAATATATGAACCTTCTGTGAATAAGCCATTTAGTTTTTCATACAAATTTGAAATTAATGCATATTCAGGGCTATCAAAGAAATCAGCTGTAAATACAGTGTTGTGATCTAAACCATGTACAATTTTGGTAATTTCTAACTGTGGATAGTCAGTATCTTCCAATAAACAACTGCTCACCTTATACTCAACCCCTGATGGCTTATATTTATTCAATAAAATCAATAAGTTATCTAAGTATTCATCAGTTTTAATTTTATCTTTAATATCTTCTTTGCTTAAAACGGGCAGATCTTGCATCTGCTTTAATATACTTTCATCATATTTTCTAGAAAGTCGACCTATAACACTCTGTACAGATAAATAAGATTTAATAATTTCTTCAAGTGCGGTATCAGATATAGCAGGTGTATCTTTCTGTACATGTAATTGTGCATTTGATAAAGCAAGAGTTAACAGGTGACTTGTTAATTCCTGGTCATCTTTTACATATCTCTCCTGTTTGCCTTTCTTTACTTTATACAAAGGTGGCTGAGCTATATAAATATAACCACGCTCTATCAACTCTGGTACCTGACGATAGAAAAATGTTAATAACAAAGTTCTAATATGAGATCCATCAACGTCAGCATCGGTCATTATTATAACCCGGTGATATCTCATTTTATCCGGATTATATTCGTCCTTACCTATACCACAACCCAATGCTGTTATTAATGTGCCTACTTCAGCTGATTGCAACATTTTATCAAAACGAGCTTTTTCAACATTTAGAATTTTACCTTTTAGTGGTAATATCGCCTGAGTTTTTCGATCACGTCCTTGTTTTGCAGAGCCCCCTGCAGAGTCCCCTTCCACTAAATATAATTCTGAAAGGGCAGGATCCTTTTCCTGACAATCTGCTAATTTACCAGGTAATCCTGCTATATCTAATGCACCTTTTCTACGTGTCATTTCACGTGCTTTACGGGCGGCTTCTCTTGCACGTGCTGCTTCTACAATCTTTTGAGTAATAGCTCTTGCGTCAGCAGGTCTTTCAATAAGAAATTCCTGAAACTTTTCATTCATTGCAGCTTCAACTGCAGTTTTGACTTCAGATGAGACTAATTTATCTTTAGTTTGAGATGAAAATTTTGGATCTGGGACTTTAACGGAAAGTACAGCAGTTAAACCTTCTCTTGCATCATCACCTGTTGTGCTGACCTTATTTTTTTTCGCAACACCTTCTTTTTCCATATACTGATTTAAACTTCGGGTAAGTGATGCCCTGAAGCCAGCCATATGCGTGCCGCCATCCCTTTGAGGAATATTATTGGTGAAACAGAAAATATTTTCCTGGTATGAATCATTCCATTGCATAGCTACTTCAACACCCAGACCTTCATCATTAGACCAGTTAAAATGAAGAACCTGCTCATGTAACGGTGTTTTATTTTTGTTTAAATGCTCTACGAATGAACTTATACCACCTTCATACTCAAATACATCCTGTTTATCATCGATACGTTTGTCTGTTAAGACGATACGTACACCTGAATTAAGAAAAGATAATTCTCGAAGGCGTTTTGCTAAAATATCATAATGATATTCAATATTAGTAAATATTTCTTCAGATGCCCAGAAACGTAACTCTGTACCAGTTGTTTTTGTTTCACCTATAACTGCGATCGGGTTTTTGGGATCACCTAACTGATATTCTTGCTGGTAAATATTTCCCTGACGATTTATTGTTAATAAAAGTTTTTCAGATAGGGCATTAACCACAGATACACCGACACCGTGTAAACCACCTGAAACTTTATATGAATTATCATCAAATTTACCGCCTGCATGTAAAACAGTCATTATAACTTCTGCAGCTGACACACCTTCTTCATGAATATCTACAGGTATTCCTCGACCATTATCACTGACTGATATAGACGTATCACTGTGTATCTGGACATTTATTTCCGTACAGTGGCCTGCTAATGCTTCATCAATTGAGTTATCTACAACCTCAAACACCATATGATGTAAACCAGTGCCATCATCAGTGTCACCAATATACATACCAGGTCGTTTTCTAACTGCATCTAGTCCTTTTAATACCTTGATACTCGATGAATCGTAAGCCGCTGTTTCGGTCATATAAACCCCCTTAAATAAGTTGCAGTATTATAACTTAAAAGCCCTCTACAAAGGGTATTTATAGTCATAATTTTATATCTATTTTGATTTCTATTTCGACAGGTAAATCCGCAAGTGAAGCGCCATACAAACAACATATTCACTTTTAAGTCGTATTAAATCTTTTCTTTTACTTCTCCATGTTCCACGTGGAACACTTTGTAACTTTGCCATGATTTGTAATTGATTAAATCATCACTAATTGCGGTTATAAATATCTGTATATTCAATTCTGAAAGTATTTTCATTATTTTATTCTGATTATGTAGATCCAGCTCAGCCGGTAGGTCGTCATATAATAAAATGCATTTTTGTTCGGATGAATCTGAGAATAATGTTAATTGAGCAATCTTTAAGAGGGATACAAGTTTTTTCTGCTGTCCCCTGGAAATTGATGTTTGTGCTGACTTTCCATCAACGGTTATTTTTATATCTGCTCGATGGGGGCCAGACTGAGTAAATCCTTTGTCACGATCTTTTAATAAATTATGCGAAAGATGATCAGCAAAACTTAACTCTTCTGGCCAGCCTCTTTTATGCTCCAGATTTATTACATGGCCTGGGAAAAGTTCTTCTGATAAATCATTAACAATATCTCTTATTTGTTTTAAATAATCATTTCTCAGATTTTCTATTATTAAGGCATGTTGAAGTAATTCCTTATTCCACAATTGACATAACTTATCTGACTGTCTTAAACGTAAAGCCGCGTTGCGTTGACCCAGTGCTTTTTTATACATCTTCCAACTGTGTATGAATTTATGTTCCACGTGGAACACTCCCCAATCCATATATTTGCGTCTGTTGTCAGGACCGGCAGATATTAATTGATGGCTATCTGGATGAATAACAAGGACGGGGAGTAGAGTGGCTAGATCAGATGTACGGTTAACGGTTTGTCTGTTAATACGAATAGTTTGTTCTTTTAAGCTTCTTTCGATGCCTATACGAGAGCCCAGTGTATCAAGATCAGAAATAAGACGGAAAAAATCGTGTTCGTAGGATATCAAATCTTTAGTTTGTGAATGCCTGAAGGAGCGGCCATAACTAAGAAAAAAAATGGATTCAAGCAGACTGGTTTTCCCAGCCGCATTAGATCCGACAATTAAATTTAAATCTTCATTAGCTATTAAATTAACCTGCTGAAGATTTCTGAATCCGGTGATTTCCAGGCTTTTAAGGCCCATTTTATATCTACTTACGACTTAAAGACGCATAGGCATGATAACGTATTTTGCATCATCTTCATCTGGAAACATTAAAAGACAACTACTATTAGCATCTTTAATAAAACCCTGAACTGTTTCCTGGTTAGAAGTATTAAGTACATCAATCATATAATTAACGTTTATACCCATTTCGATTGGATTACCTTCATAGTTGATTTCTAATTCAACATCAGCTTCTTCCTGATCAGGATTCTGTGCCTGTAGTTTTAATAAATTATTATCAAGTATCATCCTGATACCACGGTATTTTTCATTGGAGAGGATTGAAGCACGAACTAATGCCTGTTTAAGACCATCTCTATTTAATACCATGTTATTGCCAGATGCTTCAGGCATAACGCGTTTATAATCAGGGAATCGACCGTCAATTAATTTAGAAGTAAATCTCTGGTTGGCTAAATTACATTGAATATGATTATTACCCAGTACAATTCGAACATCTTCATCTGAATCTGATAATAAACGTTGTAATTCAGTTACCCCTTTTCTAGGGATGATTACCTGTTTATTATCCGTTAAATCAGCATCTATATTTTTTTCACAAAATGATAATCTGTGACCGTCTGTAGCTACACACCTGATAATTCCAGAGGCAACTTCTAACATCAATCCGTTAAGATAATAACGTACGTCCTGTTGTGCCATAGCAAATGATGTTTTATCAATCAGTGTTTTTAGTAAGTTTTGTGGAATGCTAAACTCATAAACACTACTAATTTCCTCTAATGAAGGAAAATCAGAAGCGGGTAGAGTTGTTAAACTAAAACGACTTCGACCTGATTTTATTAAAGCTTTATCTCCATTGACTTCAATACTTAATTCCGAATCAGTAGGCAATGCTTTACAGATATCTAAAAGTTTTTTAGCGGGTAAAGTTATTTCACCTGCTTCATCCATTAATTGATTAACTTTTGATACTAATTCAATTTCTAAATCTGTTGTTGTTAAAGTGAAATGATTATCATTTGACTTAATTAATACATTTGCTAAGGCTGGCAGAGTTTGTCTTTTTTCAACTGCACCTATGACCTGTTGCAATGGAGTTAATAAATCATCTCGCTGGATTTTGATCTTCATTGGTGTTCCTAATTATTATATATATTTATATATTTAGTTATTATAATTAAGTCCGCAAGGTTCTGTGGATAACTTAAAAATTAATAATTATATCAATAGCTTATATTATTATTATGTGTCTAACAAACCCTGTGTATGGTTGTTGTAAACTGTAGACAGATTGTGGATAACTCACTTCTGTAAACTTGTTCACATAACTATACAATACTTATCCACAACTTGTTGTGAGCCCTAAATGTCATTTTTAATTACTAAGAATACGTAATAAATTTGTATAATCCTCATCAATTTTACTATCAGAATCCCGTAATTCTATTATTTTTCGACAACCATGTAAGATGGTAGTATGGTCACGACCACCAAATGCATTACCTATTTCAGGTAAACTATGATTTGTTAATTCTTTAGATAAAGCCATGGCTACCTGTCGAGGTCGGGTTATTGACCGACTTCGGCTATTTGAATGCAAATCAGAAATACGAATTTTATAGTATTCTGCCACTGTTTTTTGTATGTTTTCAATGGTAATTAAACGATCATGGAGTGCTATTAAGTCACGTAGTGTATCTTTAGCAAACTCTAATGTTACAGGTTTTCCTGTAAAATTAGCAGTAGCCATAACTCGCCTTAAAGAACCTTCTAACTCTCTTATATTAGATCGGATTCGTTTGGCAATAAAAAAAGCGACCTCGTTAGGTAATTCTATACCAAATTCTTCAGCTTTCTTTTGTAGGATTGCTACTCTTGTTTCAAGCTCGGGTGGTTCGATACAGACAGGCAAACCCCATCCAAAGCGTGATTTTAAACGTTCTTCAAGTCCATCAATTTCCTTTGGATATCTATCACAGGTCAGAATAATTTGTCGTCCACCTTCTAACAGAGCATTGAAAGTATGAAAAAATTCTTCCTGTGAGCGTTCTTTACCAGCAAAAAATTGAATATCATCAACCAGTAATACATCAAGAGAACGATAGAAATTCTTAAAATCATCCATTGTATTGTGCTGCAAGGCTTTAATCATGTTTGTAACAAAACGTTCTGAATGTAGATAAACGATTCTAGCCTGGGGGTTGTTTTGTAAAATCTGGTTACCAACAGCATGCATTAAGTGCGTTTTACCTAGACCTACACCACCATAAAGAAATAGAGGGTTGTATGAGCCACCCGGATTTTCTACGACCTGTATAGAAGCAGCTTTTGCTAGCTGGTTGCTTTTACCCTCAACAAAGTTATCAAAAGTAAAACCTATATTAAGATGGTTTTCGAGTTTTTCATTAGAGGGTTTTGCGATTATAGATGGTTGTACAGGTTCATTATTAGGCGTATTTCGGGTTTGATTTGGCTGTGCTTTAAACAGGGGAGCAGGGTTTTTACTGCCGATATCAAGTGACACAGAAATATCACGATTTGTATCGATATCTTTACAAATCGTGGTTATTTGTTGTAAAAAATGTTGTTTAACCCAGTCCATAACGAAACTATTTGGGGCGAAAAGGGACAACTGATTATTCGACTCTTCAGACTGTAGAGGTCGTATCCAGGTATTTAATTGTTGATCTGATAATTCTTGTTCCAGTCGTTGTAGACACTGAACCCACAAAGTGCTCGACACGAAATATAATCCCCAGAGTATTCATTTTTGCCCAGATATATGAATACCTAAAATAAGATGATGGGCAGATAAAAGCTGAACGTTTGATTTTAACCCGCAAAGTATCATCGTGGAACTACTATTTATGTGATATAAAAAATACTCATAAATTCAACGTTTTAAAATGCAAATACTAACTATTTGTAAATCTTTGGAAATATTGGCGAATATGAAAATTTTAGAGGTTGTTATATGTTTTTTAAATATATTCTAATATTGCTTTGACTAAGGCTCCCGCTAAGATTAGAATACACGCCCCAATTTTTCAAGATTATTTAGGTCCGTACCAATGAAAAGAACCTTTCAACCAAGCCGTATTAAACGTGCACGTACTCATGGTTTTCGTGCTCGCAGCCGCACTGTTGGTGGCCGCAAAGTATTAAAGTCACGTCGTGCAAAAGGTAGAGCACGTCTGTCTGCATAAGTTTGGCAAAAGCTAAACCACCCAGGCAAATTTAGTAGTTATTGGTTAATGTCAGATAAAACGGAATGTTTTTCAACACAGTTCCGTCTGCTTAAACCAGATGAGTATAGCCGGGTATTTAAAAACCCGGTTCGCTCCAGTGATCGATACTTAACAATACTTGCTGTTATGCGTGAAAACTCAGTGTCACAAGATAGTGGCCTGGTTTTGAATCCTCGATTAGGTTTAGCTATATCAAAAAAAAATGCTAAACGAGCTGTAGATCGAAATCGTATAAAACGACTAATACGTGAAAGTTTTCGACAAAATTTACAAATGTTACCCTCAGTAGATCTTGTGATAATGGCGAAACCAGTTACTAAACACGCAGAAAACCAACAAATATTCCAATCTCTATTACAACACTGGAATAAATTAGCTAAAAGCTTTCAAAAATAGCTATGCGCAAGATATTCATCGGACTCATCCATTTTTATCAATACGCTATAAGTCCGTATTTACCACCTCATTGTCGATATACACCCACTTGTTCAACATATGCAGTTGAAGCAATTGGTCGTTTTGGTATATTGCGCGGTGGATGGAAGGCATTACGTCGTATTGGACGCTGTCATCCCTGGCATGATGGTGGATATGATCCAGTACCCGAAGATCCGCAAAAAACTGAATGTAAACACTAATTAATAAAAAGTAATCAGGATATCAATGGAAAACCAACGCACCATTCTTTACCTCGCCTTCTTTTTTACTCTATTTTTACTTTATCAGGAATGGCAGAAAGCCTATGCTCCACAACCTGCGGTAACCGATATAGAACAGGTTTCTTCATCTGGCAATATCACAGATGCTGAAATTAACTCTCTTCCTGCAGCGGTTATACCTACAGATAAACAAAATACTACTGCTTCTCCAACGGCCTCAGAAGAAAATATCAAACGCCAGGCAGTTCATGTTGTAACCGATCTACTTGATTTAAAGATTGATACACAGGGCGGAACCATCTATCAGCTCGATTTGCGTGCTTATCAGTTTGATGCTGTGCAAAAAGATAAAGCTTTCCGTTTACTGTCTACTAAAGAAAGTGAATATCACACGGCTCAATCGGGTCTGGTGTCAGCAGCACATGCTGCACCAAATCATAAAGATATTTATCAAGCCGAAAAATCAGAGTACCGATTGCAAGAAGGTACAGATGAATTAAAAGTAACTCTCTTCTGGCAAAAAGAAGGTGTAAAGGTTAGTAAGATATTTACATTTAAACGTGATAGTTACGTTATAGATATTGAACATGTTGTTTCAGCAAATGACTGGAGTGGTTCAGAATATCGTCAATTGGTACGTTCATTACAGGAGCGTAAGTCTACTATGATCCCTACATATGTAGGTGGTGTGGTGTTTAATGATGATATTAAATACGAAAAAGTTGATTTTGGCGATATAGAAGATCAGAGTTTTAATTCAGATATGAAAGGTGGCTGGATAGCTATGATTCAGCATTATTTTCTTGCTGCATGGGTTCCCGACCAGAAACAGAATAATTTCACTTATACATCACATCCAACGAGTAATCGATATATTTTAGGAATGCGATCTCCCGCTGTGGTGGCTAATGCTCAAACACCGGCAAAATTCAAAAGTCAGTTAGTAGTTGGCCCCAAATTACAGGACAGGTTAGAAACTATAACACCAGGACTGGAACTAACAGTTGATTATGGTGTTTTAACTATTTTAGCAAAACCTTTATTCTGGTTACTTAAGTTTTATCATACTCAGTTTAATAACTGGGGTTGGGCAATTATCTTTTTAACCATTACGGTAAAAATCGCTTTTTACTGGTTATCAGCAAAAGGTTATCGCTCAATGGCTCGCATGCGAAAGATTGGTCCACGCATGAAAACATTAAAAGAGCGTTATGGTGATGATCGTCAGCGAATGTCAGCTGAAATGATGAAAATGTACAAAGAAGAGAAAATTAATCCACTTGGAGGCTGTTTTCCAATTTTGATACAGATCCCCGTATTCATTGCATTGTATTGGGTATTACTCGAATCTGTAGAAATGCGTAATGCGCCTTTTGCATTATGGATACAGAATTTGTCTGAGCAAGATCCATATTTTATCTTGCCAGTATTAATGGGCGCCACGATGTTTATTCAGCAGAAGTTAAATCCGGCACCTGTTGACCCGGTGCAGCAAAAGGTTTTCCAGTTTATGCCGATTGTATTTACCGTATTCTTCCTGTTCTTCCCGGCAGGTCTTGTACTTTACTGGGTTGTGAATAATACACTTTCAATCATTCAGCAATGGATTATTACTAAACGTATAGAAGCAGAAAAGTAATAAACTTTACAGCGCTTCTGCCCCGGGGAAAGGTCTCGTTTTTTGAGCCCTGTCCCCGAGGCAGAAGTGCTGTAACAGCTTGATAAAATCAATTTCAATCTTACGCAGCACGACGTAAACTCTCTTCATGACAAAATCCAACAAAGATACAATTGCAGCCATTGCCACAGCTCCAGGTAGGGGTGGTGTCGGTATTGTTAGAGTGTCAGGGCCGAAAAGCTTCGATATAGCTGATAAAATTTTAGGAAAAATACCAGAAATAAGAAAAGCTGAATATTTGAAATTTAATGATGCTGATTCTCAGGTCATTGATACAGGAATAGCATTATTATTTCAAAATCCAAATTCGTTTACAGGTGAAGATGTACTGGAACTTCAGGCACATGGAGGCCCGGTTGTTCTTGATATGATTCTAAAACGCACACTTAATTTAGGCGCTCGACCTGCAAGAGCGGGTGAATTTACTGAACAGGCTTTTCTCAATGATAAAATGGATCTGGCACAGGCAGAAGCGGTTGCAGATTTAATAGAAGCAGAATCAGCTGAAGCCGCTAAAGCAGCAGTCAGATCTTTACAGGGAGAGTTTTCAAAGACTATCCATGAATTAGTTAATAATTTAATAGAATTACGTTTATATGTAGAAGCATCACTAGACTTCCCGGAAGAGGAAATCGATTTTCTGAGTGATGGTAAAGTTGAGGCGAAACTACAATTAATAGAGACGTCTTTAATTGACGTATTTAAATCTGCTCGTCAGGGATGTTTATTAAGAGAAGGCATGACGCTGGTTATAGCAGGAAGGCCTAATGCAGGAAAATCGAGTTTATTAAATCAGCTTGCTGGCCGTGAGTCAGCGATAGTTACCAATATACCCGGCACAACACGAGATGTATTACGTGAGCATATTCAAATAGACGGTTTACCTTTACATGTTATTGATACGGCAGGTTTAAGAGAAAGTGATGACCCAATAGAGCAGGAGGGCGTGCGCCGTGCATGGCACGAAATTAATCAGGCCGATAGAATATTATTATTAGTAGATGATACACATCGGGATGAAGAGCATTTGCAAATAGAAGATCAATTACCAAAACATATAGGGGTTACCCGTGTGTTTAATAAAATTGATAATTCTGGCAGAAAGCCTGAACTGATAAAAACTGAAACAGAGACTGATATCTTACTAAGCGCAAAAACAGGCGCAGGACTGGATATTCTTAAAACACATTTAAAACAGTGCATGGGATACGAGCAAAGTAATGAGGGTCGATTTATGGCAAGAAGACGTCATATTGATGCACTAGAAAATGCAGATCAACATTTACAGAGTGCACGATATAACCTGATTCAATTAAAAGCAGGAGAGTTAGTAGCTGAAGAACTACGCTGCGCGCAGGAACAACTTAACGAAATAACAGGTGAATTTACATCGGATGATTTACTAGGCAAGATTTTTTCGAGTTTTTGTATAGGAAAATAATAATGAAGAGTTTGCTGAATTATATTGTTTTATTATTGTTATTAAATGCGCAGGTTTTCGCAGATGATCAATATATACCGAATAGCGGTGATGCAGAACTTGATAACTCATTATTATTAATTCATACAAATATAAATCGCAAAAGCAAAACTAAATTAAGTCATTTTGTTGATAAAGTCGCTGCAGACTTTCAGGTGCCAGTAGGCAGAGTGGAAGAACTATTTAATGTTTATGAATTCAAGTCAGCAGATGTTTTAATGAGTATTTCTATTGCTGACGTAAGTGGTGAGCCTCTGCAAAATATTGCTGGTGTGTATTCGAAAAATAAAGAAAAAGGCTGGGAGTACACATTAAAACAAATGAATATAAAAAAAGACAGTAAGGTATTTAATCAAATAAAAAAAGATTTAGCAGCAGAGTATTAGTTAAAAATATATTTATGAAAGCTGATATTTACTCAGTAAATAGTCAAGCACTTCATCTTGTGAGCCTTTAAAAATAACTCGATCTGCTTTTTTGCTAAATTGATAGTCATACATCGGATCATAATAATCAACCAATAATGATTTAATCCATTCACGATGTAATTCCATATTACCAGTAGATTGATGTTCAGTTATGGCCGCATTTAATATAGATTTAAGTTCATTATATCGTACACCACCTAAGCGACGTTGAATTTTATCGATTGCTTCATTCAGTTGAGCAGACCATTTATTGAACCCGGAATCATTTCCATAAAAATTTTGATGTTCAGCCAGTGCTTCAATTATGTATTCCTGAAAAGTAATATCAATACGAGAATCGACACTGGTTTCTAATTGAATAAGGGGTGACTGTTGCATTTTTTTAAATAAAATTTCAGGAATTCTTCTTGAACCAATATTAGGTGCTTCATCTTCGAAAACGAGATGTGAAATATTTTGATTACGGTGATTTAATAAATTAATAGAAAGCGTATTTTCAATAGTAATTTGAGTTGGTTGAGGTGTTACATGTTTACCAAAGACTGAACCTCGGTGATGAAACAAATTTTCAAGATCCGTTTTTTGTTGTAGTTTGTCCAGTAATATTGTTTTGCCTATGCCAGTTCGTCCACCTAAAACAACTGGTTTAATCTCATTCACAGATGTTTCCAGCTCATCGAGTAAATATCGACGCATAGCTTTATAGCCGCCTTTGACTCTTGGATAAACGATGCCGGTATGTTCATAAATCCATTGTTGAGAAATTTTAGAACGCATGCCACCACGAAAACAATATAATACGCCTTCGGGATGTTGTTTTATAAATGATTGCCAATTATTGATTCGTGATAACTTTATATCACCCTGTACTAGTTGATGGCCTAACTTAATAGCCTCATCCTGCCCCATATCTTTATATTTTTTACCGATGATATCTCTTTCATTGTCATTAATGAGAGGATAATTTTCAGTAAAGGGAAATGCGCCCTGGTTAAATTCTACTGGTGCTCGTACATCGAGTAAGGCCGTATTATTTAAAAATAATGAACGGTAGTCATCTATTTGTGGAAGATTCATATGAACAGCTTTTAATGATACAACAAGTATTAGAGCAGTGATTATACGCTGATGTTTGGTATTGTGGGCAGTTTTGAGATAATCAGTAATGAAGAATTATTCAGGCTGAACTGTAGGTATTATGACTTTAACCTTTTAAGGAATACCTGCATTTCCTTAGCGGCCTGGATATCCCCTTTATTTTCTGCGATTGAAATCCCATTTTCATACGTAGCAATAGCAAGTTGATTCTGATCAGAGAGAGTATAGGCTTTACCCAGCAACTTAAATGCGGCTGAATACTGGTTATCGAATTCGAGTGCTTTAAGCAGGTGTTCTATTGCCGCTGAATAGTCCTTTTGCTTCAAAAAAGCCTGCCCCAGGCCGAAACGCAGTATCAGGCTATCCTGGCCATTATCTAACATTGCTTTGAGTGATTCTATGTCCATACTCTGCTATATAGGGTCATAGATGATGATATCAAGTGCGCATGAGTAAATGAACACTGATCAAATCAACATGTTAAGATAAACGTTGATATTCAGTGAGTTATATAGATTAATATTCAATACTTATGAGAATTATATACTTTATTTTAGGATGGGTATTTTTTGCACTTGGCGCGATCGGTGTGTTATTACCCGTCGTTCCGACAACACCCTTTATGTTATTAGCACTGTGGGCTTTTTCTCGAAGCTCGGAACGTTTTCATAACTGGTTATATAATCATCGTTTTTTTGGGCCACCATTACAAATGTGGAACAAATATGGAGTGATTCCTTTAGTCGCGAAAGTTATGTCAGTTAGTTTTATGAGTATTAGTTTTATTTATATGTTATTTTTTTCACCTCTTGGAATAATGTATAAAGTGATTATTGCAATATTAATGATATATGGTGCATGGTTTATATTAACAAGACCGTCTAATCCACCAAAACACGATAGTGTTGCCGAATTGTAAGAAATGATTTTATGTCGACGATTTTAAAAAAATTTTTAGAAGCAGATGAGTTTAAACAAGCACATGCCTGTGAGCGTGTTAATTATAAAACGGGCGAATGTATATTAATGGAAGGTGAAGAAAGCCTCGATGTATATTATATTGAAAAGGGGCATGTACGGATTAATAAACGGGTTGTTTTACAAGATGGCAGGCATATTCAGTCAGGATTTTGTGACTTAGCTTCAGGCGAAACATTTGGAGAATTAAATTTATTTGATGGGTCGCCTCGTAGTGCGTCGGTAGTAGCATGTGATGAAGTAGAATTAACCCGTATAAATAGAAAGATATTATTAGACTATATGGATAATCATCCGCAAGAATCATATAAACTATTTAAGTACTGGTTACAACGCTTAGCGAGTAACATTCGTCAGTCAAATGATAGAAGTAGCCATTTATTTGCCTGGGGATTAAATCAATACGGCATTGATGAAGATTTATGAAAAATAAAAAACTGTAAGGGAATAACAATATGAACATTAAATTACCCCTGGATCAGAATAAGAAATTACAGGTTATTTTTCGAGTTGAAGCGGGTTGCCTTGGACCTAAGGGTGCAGAACATGTGCTTGATTTCTGTTTAACAGCACAGAAGGTAGTTGATAATATTGATGCTGATTTTGTACATTGGGAAATTACACCCAGAGATGATAAAGAATTACCAGAAATGGAATATAAATTAGCTGGTAAAAAACTGTCACATGATAAAGCGGAAAAATACCTGTCTTTGTTTAATAAAGATCTAGATGAATTTGAAGACCATTTACATGATAAATTGGCATTATTAATTGAAGACTATTTAGGACGTTAGATAAAAATAATAATAAATTAAATAATATTATCTCTTCCTTTAGTTTTAATTATGCTTAAGTTGTTTTAACAGAGAACAACAACAGATTAACGCTGTGAAATATTGAATTATTTGAAAGAATAAGTAGCGCCGTATGAGTATTTTAAGCTGTTTAGGTTTAAATAGTATTTCAATCTAAAAACAGGCCTCAGGCTTTAAATTTAAAACCTGAGGGCTGTTTTTACAAAAATAACCCCTTCCTCGTCTTTTTCACGGTAAAATTGCTGAATTATTAATCAATAAGTCTGAAAACGATGTTTTATAACGAAACCTACGATGTAATAGTGATTGGTGGTGGCCATGCGGGCACCGAGGCGGCATTAGCAGCAGCACGCATGGGTTCAAAAACCCTGCTACTCACTCATAATATCGAAACTCTAGGCATGATGAGCTGTAATCCTGCTATTGGTGGCATAGGTAAAGGGCATATTGTTAAAGAAATTGATGCCATGGGTGGCATTATGGCCAGAGCTGCGGATAAGGGCGGTATACAGTTTCGCACCTTAAATAGTAGTAAAGGCCCCGCTGTTCGTGCAACCCGTGCGCAGGCAGACCGGCAACTGTATCGTCAGGCTATTCGTATTGCCCTGGAAACGCAGCCTAATTTATCTATTTTTCAGCAGGCTGTAGATGACTTAATTATTGAAAATGATCAGGTGGTGGGTGTTATTACCCAAATGGGCCTGAAGTTTAAAT
>JAPHRB010000116.1 GCA_026197015.1 Gammaproteobacteria bacterium
AAACAGATCATATGTTGTTTATTTCGTCCGGGGCATTTCATGTTGCCAAACCCTCTGATTTAATTCCAGAATTACAGGGTAGACTGCCCATACGAGTAGAACTAAAGGCATTAACGACGTCAGATTTCAAGCGTATTTTAACTGAGCCAGATGCCTCATTAACAGAGCAATATAAAGCCCTGTTAGCAACTGAGGGTTATGAGCTGACATTTACTGAGTCAGGTATTGAGCAAATTGCTCAGGTTGCCCATGATGTAAATGAACGTACAGAAAATATTGGTGCTCGACGCCTGCATACAGTGATGGAGCGACTCCTGGAAGAAGTTTCATTTGAAGCGTCAGATAGTCCTGATAAATCATTATCGGTAGATGCCAGTTTTGTAGATAAAAACCTCGGCGAGCTGGTTCAGGATGAAGATCTGAGTCGATATATTTTATAAATCCAGAACAACCTGGTCCTTAGGGAGGGGGAAGCTTGTTACCCCCCCATTAAGGCCTATAATTTTTCTAGTAATTTCATGTAAAATACAGCTTAATCCCCCCAGGATACAAATTCATTCGGAGAATTAACATGGCAGATCCAAGGCCAACAAATATCAACCTGCACCAGAAATCTCATGTTCTTGAAATTGATTTTGATGATGGTAGTCAATTTAAATATAGCACTGAGTTTTTACGTGTTCATTCACCATCTGCAGAAGTGCGTGGTCATGGGCCGGGTGAAGAAACTTTACAGATTGGTAAATCAGATGTAAACATCAAAGCGATAGAGCCAGTTGGTGTATATGCTGTTAAACTGGTTTTTGATGATAACCATGATAGTGGTTTGTATACCTGGTCATATTTATATGAGCTTGGAGCAAATTACGATGCGAAATGGCAAAATTATCTACAGAGATTAAAAACAGCGGGCCACAAGCACGCAGAATTAAATTAAGTATAAAGAGGCATTACATGAGTGAAGATAAAACCCATTTCGGCTATCAGCAAGTGCCTATTGGTGAAAAAGCTAAACGTGTAGCCGACGTTTTTCACTCTGTTGCAGACAATTACGACATCATGAACGATGTTATGTCTTTTGGCGTGCATCGCTTATGGAAGCGGTTTACCTTAAGTCAGACTGGCCTTAAGTCAGGACAAAAAGTTCTGGATCTGGCTGGCGGCACGGGTGATCTGGCAATGAAAATGGCAACCATGGTCGGTGCATCTGGACAGGTTGTATTATCTGATATCAATGGTTCAATGTTACGCCGCGGCCGTGAACGTTTAATAGATAACGGAATTGCCGGTAATGTCGAGTATGTTCAGGCAAATGCAGAGTGTTTACCTTTTGCAGACAATACATTTGACTGCATTACTATTGCTTTTGGTTTGCGTAATGTAACGGATAAAGATAAAGCACTACGCTCTATGTTACGAATATTAAAGCCAGGTGGTCGCTTACTTGTACTTGAATTTTCTAAACCAGTTGCACCAGGCTTAGCGCCCATTTACGACACATATTCATTTAAATTATTACCATTAATGGGTAAGTACATAGCTAAAGACGAAAAAAGTTACCAGTACCTTGCTGAATCTATACGTATGCATCCAGACCAGGAAACATTGAAAGGCATGATGCAGGACGCTGGTTACAATGAAGTGAAATATCATAACCTGAGTGGCGGAATAGTAGCGTTGCATAAAGGTTATAAAGTATAAATAAAAATGGATTTTGATCAGGCGCTTACAGCAAGTTTGGAATCTGCACTAAATCAATATTTATCACTTGATCCCCTCGCGTTATCTCGTTTTTCCTCCCTTGAAGGCAAAATTGTTGCCATTGAAATAAAAGGCCTAAATAAGACTTTATGTTTATTTCCATCAGTAGATGGATTTATGGTTTTAAGTGATTTTGATGGTGAGGCTGATACAACCATTTCTGGAACACCGCTAGCACTGGTGAAAATGGGTTTAGCTAAAGACCCAAAAGATGTGTTGTTTAGTGGTGAAATTGTTATCACGGGTGATACAGCCGTAGCAAATAAGTTTAATCGTTTATTATCTCAGCTTGATATAGACTGGGAAGAAATGCTGGCTCAAAATATAGGTGATATAGCAGCTCATAAAATAGGCAACCTGTTTAATAGTGCCAATAATTGGCTTAGTCGAAGTCTTAATTCAGTTGCTTTTGATAGTGCTGAGTATATTCAGGAGGAAGTTAAATTAAGCCCTTCGAATGCTGAATTACGACAGTTTGTAAATAAAGTTGATGGGCTTCGTGAAGCTACCGATCGTCTTGCTGCAAAAATTCAAATTATAAAAAATAAAAATCTATGATAAAACCAGTACAAATTCTTCGCCTCTTACATATTAATTATGTATTAGCACGTCATGGTCTGGATGATATTATATTTGCCATCCATTTGTTTCGTCCATTCAGATTTTTGATCTATTTAATGCCATGGAACTGGATAAGCAGAAATCGTGCACCTAGAGGACAGAGAGTCAGAGAAGCATTAGAAGAGTTAGGGCCAATCTTTATTAAATTTGGTCAAATGTTATCGACTCGAAAAGATTTATTACCTGAAGATGTAGCCGAAGAATTAACTGCACTACAAGATCGTGTGCCACCGTTCGATGGTGAAAAAGCGCAACAACTAATTGAAAAAGCTTATGGAGTAAGCGTTGATGAATATTTTGATGAGTTTAATGCAAAACCATTAGCATCAGCGTCAATTGCACAGGTACATACAGCAAAACTTAAAGACGGCAAAGAGATTGTTATAAAAGTTCTACGACCAAATATCATGCCTGTTATTAAGCGTGATATTGCTTTGTTATTTATTATAGCGAAGCTTGCTGAGCGATACTCAAAAGATGCAAGGCGCTTACGTGCAGTTGAAATAGTTGAGGAATACGAAAAAACAATACTTGACGAACTTGATTTGATGAGGGAAGCAGCTAACTCAAGTCAACTGCGACGTAATTTTGAAAAGAGCAACCAATTATATATACCTGAAATATACTGGGATTATACTCGACGTAATGTGATGGCGATGGAACGCATCTATGGTGAGCCAATGGCTAACATAGAGAAAATGAAAGCAGCAGGTGTTAATATGAAACGCTTATCTGAACTAGGCGTCGAAATATTTTTCACACAGGTGTTTTCCCATAACTTCTTTCATGCAGATATGCACCCGGGTAATTTATTTGTTGATATGTCCGATCTTGATAAGCCGCAATATATTGCAGTAGACTTTGGAATTGTCGGTACTTTAAATCCTGAAGACCAGAGGTATCTTGCAGAAAATTTTCTGGCATTTTTTAAACGTGATTATAATCGTGTGGCGCAACTTCATGTTGACTCTGGTTGGGTGCCAGCAGGCACCCGGGTTGATGAATTTGAATCGGCAATTCGAAGTGTTTGCGAGCCTATTTTTGAAAAACCATTAAAAGACATTTCTTTTGGCCAGTTGTTATTGAGGTTGTTTCAAACTGCACGTCGATTTAATATGGAAGTTCAGCCGCAATTAGTGTTATTACAAAAAACCTTATTAAATATAGAGGGTTTAGGTAGGCAAATTTATCCAGATCTGGATTTATGGAAAACAGCAAAACCATTTTTAGAAAAATGGATGAATGAGCAGGTAGGAACAAAAGCCCTTATTAAAGGCTTTAAAAAGAATTTGCCTTACATCGCTGAAAAAATGCCAGAGATGCCAGAGTTGATTTTTACTGCGCTTAAAAAAATGGCCGATGGTGAAAATCATAAACAACAAAATGATGCATTAAAAGAATTGAATAATAAAATAGCGACAAATCATAGAAAATTATCTTATGTTTTGCTCGGTCTATGCGGATTAATTATATCAGCGATAATTTTAGGACAGCCTGTAAGTGAGCATCAACAGATCATGAATGCACCTGTATTGAGCTGGATTTCAGCTGCAATGGGTTGTGTGTTTGTCTGGATTGGGATTAAAAAACAGTAAGCAATGAAAGCAAGTATAAGAATTATTCTCTTTATATGTGCTTTTTATACATCAAAATCAGTAGCAATAGATCCTCGTCTTGATTGGCACACAATTGAGTCTGATAACTTCTATATTCATTATGCTGAAGGTTATGAGCGTTTAGCGAAAAAAACAGCAAATAGTGCCGAGCAGGCACATAAAAAACTTCAGAATAAAATAAACTGGCAACCCGTTGATAAAACACATCTCGTTATAAGCGATGAAACAGATTCGGCTAATGGATATGCAACACCAATACACTTCAATCGAAGTGTGTTATTTATGTCTCCCCCTGACTCGGCAAATAGCCTGGAAGATTTTAATGACTGGTTGGAAACATTAATAATTCATGAATACACCCATGTTATACATTTAGATAAAGTCAGTGGTGGGGCAGAGTCTCTAAGAGAAATATTTGGAAGACAGTTTCTGTTTTTTCCAAATCTATATCAACCTGACTGGTTCACTGAGGGTCTGGCAACATATCTGGAAACTGATAATGAAAAGGGAATAGGCAGGGGTCAAAGCAGTTTATTTAAAATGATGATGCGTAGTGAAGTTGAAAGCGGTATAAAACCTGCTAATCAGGTTAATCTTCCAATACGTAGCTGGCCAATGGGAACAGTGGCTTATTTATATGGAGTGCACTTCTATCAGTTTATAGAAGAGACTTATGGGCAGCAGGCAATAGATAGTTTAATTGAAAACTATAGTAATAATATAGTACCGTTTATGATTAATACGAATACGGAACAGTTATTTAATAAAGATATAGATGAATTATGGGTGGATTTTTCCGTCTGGCTTACAAAACGTTATCAGCCAGAAATAGATAAACAAATATCAGCAGGTTTAGTCGAGGGAGAAAAATTAACAGATTCAGGTTATAACACAGGATCAGTAGATCTGCTTAATGATGAACTATATTATGTAACTAGCGGCGCGTTTGAACATGCAAAATTAATTAAAAAAAATTCAGAAAAAAATGAAGTTATTTCTGAATTGCATTCAGGAGCTAAAATTAATGCGCATGAGAAAGGTGTTCTTGTTATACAAAGAGAATTTTGTGATGAGTATAATATAAATAATGATATTTATATTATTGAAAATAAAAACAATAGTGTTAAACGTCTAACAACTTGCGGAAGATATAGATCGGCAAGCTGGTCACCTGATGGGCAGTATATTGTTGCAGTGAAGACGGACAAGGCTAAAAGTGAATTAAATTTATTAGATAGAAATGGTTTGTTAATAAAAAGTATATGGAAGGGAAACAATACCGATATAGTTTCCCAGCTGAGATGGTCACCGTCAGGAGAAAATATTGTTGCTGCAGTTTTTAGAACGGGCCACGGATGGAATATAGAAGAATTTAATTTAAATAGTTTGCAGTGGAAGGCGATTACAAATGATCAGTATATTGATATGTATCCATCGTATAGTGAACAGGGGAATGCCATTTTATTTAGTTCTGACCGAACAGGGAGATATCAAATTTTTCGTTATGTTAAAGAGAGCGAACAGTTTGAGCAGATAACACGAGTTGCCAGTGGTGCATTTGAGCCAGTACAGGCAAATAAACACAAACCATTATATTATGTCGGATATAATGAAAACGGACGTGATATTTACCAGTTAAATAAAACGGATGTTTTAACAACTATACCAATAGTGCATGCTGATGGTATAGAGATTGATCTCGCAGCAGATGTTAAAACAGGTCGGGCTAAAAAATACTCTGCACTCTCCAGTTTGTATGCCAGGTGGTGGTTACCATACATTTCATTGAATGAAGATCGTAATGAATATGGTATTACCACTTCTGGTAATGATGCATTGGGGATACATAATTATTTTATAAATTTTGCATATGATACGAATAATGAATGGCCTATTGGAAATGTTAATTATTCATATGCAAACAGGTTTGCTTTTGGTTATCAAAGAAGCACAGATATTGTAAGGGATATCAGTGGTGATTTTGCATTAGCCAGAAACGTCGATGATATCTTCTTTTCTACTGGTTTCAATGATCCGGCTATTGAAAGTACTATTCAGTACAGGTTAGGTTTTGTTGTGAGTGAGTCGACTGATGGCAATCGTGCAGTTGGTATACCTGAACAAGCTGATACTCAGGATAACGTAGTTGCTGGCGCTGTTATTTTCGATAACACCCAAAATTATATACGTTCAATAAGTCAAAGCGATGGAAGAAATATTCGCTTATTAGCTGAATCATCAGAGCTGCTTAAAAGTGACTTTAGCGGTGAGATATATAAACTCGACTGGAGGGAATATATAAATCTGGGCAAGCAGCATGTACTGGCTTTAAGATTTGTGCAAGGCTGGGGAACGCAACAACCAGAGCCATTTCGTTTGGGTGGTGAAGGGAGTGAGTTTAACCTGCAGGATTTTATTGAGCCGATATCTGAATCTTTATTTTCAAAGCGGCGTTACGCACTAAGAGGATACGCAGAAGGTTACTCACAATTGTCCGGGCGTAGAATGCAGTTGGCTAGTCTTGAGTGGCGTGTCCCCGGCCAGCTTATTGAAAGAGGTTTTATGTCTCCACCGGCAGGGCTTATTCAATGGTCGGCAAGTGTTTTTGCTGAAATGGGTGATGCCTATGACGGGTCTTCAGTAGATGAGTATTATTCCAGTGCGGGTTTTGAGTTACAGGCTGATGTTAACTTATTTTATGCTGTTACCACCAGAATGAGATTAGGCATTGCTAGTGGGTTTAATGATGTTATAGGTGAGGAGAGAATTTATTTTGATCTTGGGGCGTCATTTTAAAATTGCAGTCTAATCTTTTTTCATAAACTCTTCATAACGAAGTGTTTCGCTTGATTGAAAAACACTCTCATAATTTTTCATGTTACTCTCAAGCATATGTTGAAACTCTGCTGTGAAAAACTCAATCCCCTGTTTTTGTTTACCCTGAAAATCTTCAAGATTACGTGCACTTGAAGCTGCAACATAAGCGCAAAAACGAGATGCTGCGTACATAAATGCAGTATTCGTTATGTTTTTATCCTGCGTTTCCGCATGTTCGTTAGCGACGTTGATAAAGGAGTCAGCAAGTTTTCGAAGTAGTGCATCCTGATCTGAGGAAGACATAATAATAATCCAGAACTGTTTGGTTTAATGTTAGTTGTAATTAAGTATTCAAGTTAGATATTATACCTCGTTCAGCTTAAATAATTCACCTGCGTTTTTTGATGTAATACTGGAAATCGTTTGTCTGCTGGTATTATGTAAAATGGCAATACTTTCGATTACATCTAATATAAATAATGGCTCATTTCTACCGTTTTTGGCGTTGGCTACAGGCTGATCTGGAGCATCTGTTTCAGCTAAAACTGAATCAAGCGGTAGCTTTTGTAACATTTTACGTAAACGTGTTGATTTTTCATAGGTGACAGGGCTGCCAAAGCTTAAATAAAAGCCTAGTTTAATTAGCTGTAATGCCTGTTCATAACTGCCAGAATAACTGTGGATCATACCGCGTAACCCCGGGCGTTTTTTAATGGCTTTAATGACCGCTTCCGTTGATTTTCGAGCATGAATAACCACAGGCAGATTGAATTCCAGTGCGATATCTAATTGTTGTTCAAAATAAAATATCTGTTGATTGATATCCAGATCTTTTAAGAAAAAATCTAATCCACATTCACCTACTGCGACAGGTTTTTGTTTATCAAGATAATTTTTTAAATTTAAAATATGTTGAGGCTGATGTTTATTAATAAAATAAGGGTGTAAACCGAAACATGGATATAGCCCCGTATATTTATTGCAACAGGATATGATCTTATCCCATGTGTCATTTATAACACCGGGAACAATAATTTTTTTTACACCTGCCTGATTTGCACGTTGGATAACCTCAGCGCGGTCATCATCAAAAACGTCGAAATCGATATGGCAATGACTATCTATAATCATGTAAATAAAGTGAGCACACCGGTGAACCCGTATAATAAATTTTTATGAATTTCACCATTTGCAAAAAAACCGACTAATGGGAACTCACCTAATACAGAATGTATTAACCTGACTTCTTCAGAATTTGAACCAAATTGTTCTCGTCCTCTCCCCAGACAGGAGATATATACGGCGCCTTTTATTGAGGTGTTCAGGCGTGATTTGAGTTGCAATAACATACGTCGCATATCTTCTAGTGCTGAATTTCCATCGCGGCGACAAAAAATAATTTCCTGCTCGTTTTGTATGTAATCAGCAATCGCAATTAGTTTATTGTCCGGATCCACACCAATTAACTGTCGAATAGTGTAATCATCAATGTCAGAATTTTTGTTAACCAGCCCCGCAAAAATATAATCAGATGCTCGCTCCCAGTCACGCGCAATGACTTCTCCCGTATCATCCGTGAGTACATCCAGTGCGGGTTTGTTATCCAGCATATAAACTATGTTTTTTTCACTATCTGTTACACGATGTCTTGCACCAATCGGCGTACAACCCTGTGATAGATTACTAAGCACGGGAATTTGTTGTGAGAATAAAACGCCACTTATGCCGCCGTGTAAAACCTTATTAGCGATCTGTAGTGTGCGGCTTTGAGAAGAGCTGATGCCCCCAACCAGAAAGGCCCCGGGTATGTCGTTGCCAAGTTGATGTATTAAAGGCTGAACCGCCGGGTTTTCAGGGTCACCATGAATAAGCCCAACATTAAAATCGTTATTATTGCACCAGTCCATGAGTTCGCCGCTAAGGGGGGAGGTATTTTCAATAAAGTTAGGCAATATATGGAAATCTGCTTCATTGAAATCAGCAATCATTATGACAATGGCCCTGCAATCATAATATTCCTTTTGAGTGGCTATTAATGCGTTGCCAACACTGCCCACCCAGTGATTAAGCCCGGTCTTTTCTTTTAGCTGATTTAATATGAATTCAGTTTCATCAACTAGAAGATCGCTGACGTATAAAAAACCAAAGGTGGCCTGCGGCGGAATATCACCTAACTGTCGTAGGCATTCTTCAACCAGGTCATTGGCGGACTTGTCAGAGCTATGGGCGAGGAGAAACTGATTCATTAATTAAGTGTAGTTGTAAATTGCATAAAAGATAAATCGAAATGTGAAATCATTTCAGGTTTCAGGTATTGTTAGCACGATTGTTTGAAACCTTAAAAACAAAAAAGCCAGCTTTAAGCTGGCTCTTTGATTTCTCAGAATAAGCGTTTTAATTAACGCGCTTTCTTGGATTTCTCAATCATGTCATGAATGATTGGCGTTAGAATAATTTCCATTGCCAGACCCATCTTGCCACCTGGCACAACAATTGTGTTGCGGCGAGACATGAATGAATCGCTAATCATATTTAGCAGGTAAGGGAAATCAGTTCCAAATTTACTCGGATCTTTAAAGCGGATAACGATAAAGCTTTCATCAGGAGTTGGAATGTCACGCGCGATAAAAGGGTTTGATGTATCAACTGTAGAAACACGCTGGAAGTTAATATCGGTGTGTGAAAATTGAGGTGTAATGTAATTAACGTAATCAGGCATACGACGCTGAATCGTATCCACAATGACATCTGCAGAATAACCGCGTTCGGCGTTATCACGGTGAATTTTTTGAATCCACTCAAGGTTAACAATGGGAACAACCCCAATACCTAAATCTACGTGTTGAGCAATATTATTGTTTTCAGTTTTAACCAGGCCATGTAAACCTTCGTAAAACATAAGATCTGAACCGCTTTCGATATCTTCCCAGGGTGTAAATTCACCCGGTTTTTTGTCAATGCCTAAACGTGCATTGTGTTCAAGCGCTTCGGGTTCAGAGTGAAGGTAGTAGCGCTTTTTGCCGGTACCGTCTTTACTATATGACTCAAATAATTCAGCTAACTTACCAAATTCGTTTGCGTTTTCACCAAAATGACTAAAGAAACGGTTGCCATCAGCTTCATGTTTTTCCATTTCTACTTTCATTGCTGCACGGTCAAAAGCATGGAAACTATCGCCTTCAACAACTACAGGTGAGATATTTTCACGAAAAAATATGTGTTCAAAGGCTTTCTTTACGGTCGATGTGCCTGCGCCAGATGAACCGGTAACAGCAACAACAGGATGCTTTTGGGACATAGATGTCTCCTTAACTTGTTGAAATTTAAAATACTTTATTATCTGTAACATTTGTTTAACTGTTACAGAATACTGAAATTCTGTTAACCCTAAAGGCCATTAAATATAAAATAGCAGGGCAAGTAGCCGGTTATTTTAGCGATTTTTGCCTCAAGGTGCGAATTTAATTGGAAATTATTCATCAAGTGTTTGTTATGGGTTAAATATAGAGGGCGGACAGCGACTGTTCAGGCCTATCTCCATCGGGGAAAGACCGCCGGCCACTTTCAATCAATATGGGGTGCTCTGTCACCTTATTGATGCCATGTAAGAGTTTTACGGAGTCAACACCCTACACTGTCAGCTCCTTGTGGTATGGGTTTAGGGGACAGGGCACCAAAAAGCGGTGACCTGTCCCCGATGGAGAAGTGCCAGGGCAGGGCAAGAGACCCAGAACAATGGTTTTAAATGTTAAAATAGACTCGCGTTGATCCACATGTGCGTTGCAATACTGGCAGCGTAACCAAGTGCGATTACAGGGGTCCATTTGAGGTGTCCAAAGAATGTGTATTTACCTCTGGCCTGACCCATAAGCGCTACACCTGCGGCTGAACCAATTGATAACATTGAGCCGCCAACACCTGCGGTTAGGGTTACCAGTAACCATTGACCGACGGACATATCTGGCATCATGGTTAATACAGCAAACATGACTGGAATATTATCAACAATAGCCGAAAGCACGCCGACAACGACATTAGCGGGTACGGCACTCATTTCAGGAGACAGATTTAAGGCGTTGCCCCATTCTGTATACATCAATTCAGAAGCTAAACCCAGATAACCGATAAATCCTAGACCCCCTACACACAAAACGACACCGTAGAAAAACAGTAATGTATCCCACTCCGCACGGGCTACCCCATCAAAAACATCAAACGGTACTACATCACCCATCACGTGTTGAGCTTTCTCTTCATCATGAGCAACCCCCGGGTGAATTTGCGCGTGGCTCTTCTTGAGATAAAAACCAAAAAATTTCAAATAAGCCAGACCGGTGAGCATGCCAATAACCGGTGGTAAATGTAAGAAATTATGGAAACTCACAGCGGTAATAATAGTACAGATAAATAGTGCAATTATCCGTTTCGCGCCACGTTTCATCAGGATTACGTCGCCGCTACTATCCGGATGTTCGTCAGGTATGGCGAAATGCATAATGATGGCAGGCACTAACCAGTTAACGAGAGATGGAACAAACAGGGCAAAGAAAGACCAGAAGTCCACAGCACCGTTAGAGGCCACGATAGATTTTTGCCAGACCATTAATGTGGTGATGTCACCAAACGGTGAAAATGCACCGCCGGCATTAGCGGCAACGACAATATTAATCGCACCTAGTAATATAAACTTATTGTTTGTTCCGCCGACCGCCATGACCACTGCACACATTAATAAGGCGGTGGTGAGATTGTCTGCAATGGGCGAAATAAAAAATGCCAGTACACCGGTTATCCAGAATAACTGCCTGAAACCATAACCTTTTTTGCATAACCACGAACGTAATGCTTCAAAAGCATCGCGTTCCTGCATCGCATTTATATATGTCATTGCAACCAGCAGGAAGAGCATAAGCTCTGCGTATTCCAGCAAGTTATGTCTAACAGCTATTTCCGCTTCATGGTTAAAGCCGTGAGTGGCATATATATATGCAATAAGTGCCCAGATCACACCGGCAGCAAGCACCACAGGTTTAGATTTTCTCAGGTGAATAAACTCTTCAGCCATGACTAATACATAGGCAGCAATAAAAATAGCCAGGGCGGCAAAGCCAACCCAATGTTGGGTCAAATCTATCCAGTGTTCAGCCTGTACAGATGCAAAACTTAATGAAGGGAGAAGAAAAAGCAAACAGCTTATAAATAGTTTTTGATTATTCACATTCAGTCCATGGTTTCTTTTTATTGGCGGGGGATAAGCTGTGGTTTTTAAAGATTATAGGCAGAAAAAATGCAACATGTTGATAATTGGGTAAAGATGTTTTCTTAAAAATACTTAAATCAAATAAAAAAAGCGGCCAAAAGACCGCTTTTTTTTACAGGTTAGTATGCTTTAAATATTAAAATTTATAACCAACACCAACGCTGATAACTGTTGGGTTGATGTCTATATCAGAAGACCCCAATGCTGCATTAGATGCTGTGGTCTCGATGTTTATATAACGTACATCTGCACTTACAAACCATTTTTCATCGATGTCGTAATCAAAACCTACCTGAGCGGCAAGTCCAAATGAATTATCTAGTTCCAGGTCACCACCAGCAATATCCAGTTTGTCATTGAAGAAAATGGTGTAGTTTAAACCGGCACCAACGTAAGGGCGAAATTTCTGTTCATGATTAAAGTAGTATTGAACACTTACTACAGGCGGAAGATGTTTTGTTGAGCCTACTTTTGACCCACCAACTGTTACATCGTGTTCGAATGGCAGGGCAGCTAAAACTTCAACACCCAGATTGTTAGTCATCATGTAAACAAAAGTAAAACCAAGAGTGGTGTCGTCACCAACGTCAGGGAAAGTGTTTGGTGCGATGCTGCCCGGGTCAGTAAATGCTGTGCTGTCTGCATCAGGTGTAACTTGAGTTGCTGTAAATCGCATAAACATATCACCCTGCTCAAGGGCCTGTGTAGAAAAAGAAGCTGTGCCAAGAATTAAACCAAGAGTTGATAGAATAGCCATAGATAATTTTTGTTGTTTCACTGTGCTCACCTGCAATGTAAATGTTATTTGTGGGTAAGAAATTACCATGTTATTAAATTCTAATGTTGATATGAATCAGTAGCTTTATCGGTATGTTGTTTATTGCGTTATAAAGTATAAAAAAATTGACTTAAGTCAATGAGAGTGCCTGAGTTGAGCTGTAATTAGCTAAAAAGCATCTTATGCAGGTGGGTGGTTAGATCTTTGAGTTGTGATTTCCTTTAACATACCTATAAAGGAATCGGCGGTTTCAGGGCTTAGGTTGGCAATATTGTAAGCAATCCACAGGGTTCTATTAATATGTAAGTTGCTAATTTTAATATGGTGCAGGCTATTGCGCTCCAGAAAGCTACTAACCGCAAACTGAGGCAGAAAACTAAGCTGTTTGCCGCGTTGCAATATTTCGATGATGGTATCAGTAGAGCCCACCTCCATATCAATGCTTTCCAGCTTAATGGTGTGTTGTTGTAAGCTTTTATCAAGCGTATTACGAATAGATGACTGAGCCTCACGCAGTACATAGTTATGTGTTTCAAGTTCATTTAACTTAACTGTCTCACGGCCCCATAAAGGGTGTCCGGGGCCGCATACTAGTAAAAGCTCGTCCTGCATCCAGGGTTCTACGTGTATGTTTGGGTGCATGGGCGATTGCTCAAGTAGGGCAATATCAGCCAGTCCGGTGGCGAGGCGAGTGTGAATTCGTCGCGAATAACCGAGTCGGCTGTCAATTTTTAATTCAGGTTGAGAGTCAGCAAAGTGCATTAATATATCGGGTAAAATATGTTCACCAATAGCAAATGTCACCTCCAGACGTAATCGATTGTGGCCTGTACGTAAGGAGGCCAGGTCATCTAACAGGCTTTCCTGATGTTGCAACACCAGTTTTGCATAGGTATATACCTTTACGCCGGCGACGGTGAGTTCTAACTTGCGCCCCTGTTGCTGCATAAGGGGTACGCCATAACATGCATCTAGTGATCTAAGGCGTTTTGTGACGGCCGGTTGACCTACATATAAGGCATCGGCGGCCCTGTTTACACTGCCTAGTTCAACAACGGCCTTTAATGTGGCGAGTGATTTATAATCTGGCAGGTTGATATATTCCATTGAGGAATGTTAACGTATTTGAATTCAATTGAATAGTGCAGCTAAAAGGTGCATTATCCCGCCTCGCTTTTCTCGGGCATCCTCAATTAAAATATCTGAGGCATCAACCATTTCCCAACGGGAATATTCTGTGAATTTGTTGAGTGAATCTACGCATCAATTTTGTGCAGGATAAATCTGAAAAGTAATTTTAGATTTAAACGAATAATAATCAGATGGTTATTTATTTAAAGACCCTCTGTGTTAAAAATTGTAATTTAATTGGAGAAACATAATGACCGCAATGGCCGATGAGGAAACAACGGTGGCAATACCGCCTAAGTTTTCTATTAAACAAATGGTAGCAGCAGCTATCTTTTTAGCTATGGCGCTGGGTTTGTCTCAGGTAGTTCCAAGTATTGAAATTGCCTGGGTAACAGGCATCTTAATGTTAACTATCTATCTGTTTGCCTTTGAAGTTGTGGGTGTCGATGTGGCGGCCGTATCTGTCATGGTTTTAATTGGCCTGTCTTCACTGCTTGCGCCTTATATGGGTTTGAAAGAAGGTCTGGTTGATACAAATCATCTGTTTGATGGTTTTGCATCGAATGCGGTTATGTCGATCATTGCGGTTATGATTATTGGCGCGGGCTTAGATAAAACGGGATTAATGTCGAAGGTTGCCGCTTTTATTCTAAAAATAGGCGGCACATCTGAGACACGTATTATTCCAATTATCTCTTCAACCGTAGGTATTATTTCGTCATTCATGCAAAACGTAGGTGCGGCTGCTTTATTCCTTCCCGTTGTTTCTCGTATTTCGGCTCGTTCTGGTTTGCCTATGTCGCGTTTATTAATGCCTATGGGTTTTTGTGCGATCTTAGGTGGCACGGTAACCATGGTTGGTTCTAGCCCATTAATTTTATTAAACGATTTAATCCTCGCATCTAACCAGGCATTACCAGCTGATCAGCAAATGGAAACATGGGGTCTGTTTTCTGTGACACCCATTGGTTTAGCGTTGGTGTTAACGGGTATTTTATATTTTGTAATTGCAGGTCGCTTTGTATTACCTGAGACTAAAAGTGAAAGCTCTACCTCAGGTTCTGATCCGTTAAAGTATATTCAGAATGTTTATGGTGTTAATTATTCATTATCTGAAGTGGTTGTTACAGATGATAGTTTATTCATTGGACAAACATTAGATGAAATTGAATCTATCCATAGGATTCGTGTTATTGCGAGTAAGCAAACGGGTGATGATCTGCGTTTTGGTCCGGGCTCAATTGCACGTGATACAGTAATTAAAGCAGGTATGGTATTAGGTGTGATTGCAGAACCTTTGCACCTTTCCCGTCTTGCCGAGGGATACAAACTTAAGATACGTGATGAGTTACGTACTTTTTCAGAATCTTTAGCGGCCACAAAGTCAGGCGTAGCCGAAGTTGTTATTCCACCAGGTTCAAGTTTAATTGGTAAAAGTGCGCGTGATGTATGGATGCGTAAAACATATGGCATGGCGCTGATTGGTTTACACCGTGATGGTGAAACCAAACGTGAAGGTGATGATATTCGTAATATGCCACTTATTGCTGGTGACACTTTAGTTGTTCATACCGCATGGGACTCATTACAGCGAATTGAACAGGATCGTGATTTTGTTGTAGTAACAACTGAATACCCCAGAGATGAAGCGCGTCCACAAAAACTGGTTCCTGCTTTAATATTTTTTGGTATAGCGCTATTTTTAGTTTTATTTACTGATTTACGTTTGTCGGTTGCTTTATTAACAGGTGCAGTAGGTATGATTATATCTGGTGTATTAAAGATAGAAGAAGCATATGAAGCAGTTAGCTGGAAAACAGTATTTCTCCTGGCATCACTAATTCCTTTAGGTGTAGCAGTAGAAACATCAGGTACAGCTAAATGGATAGCCCAACAGACATTATCCGTTATGGGTGATAGCCCGGAAATTTGGGCTGTGCAGTTAGTTATTGCTGTGCTTGCAACGTTCTTTACACTGGTTATGTCGAATGTAGGGGCTACTGTTCTACTCGTGCCGTTAGCGGTAAATATCGCATTACAAATTCCAGGTGCTAACCCTGCTGTATTCGCTTTAACAGTTGCGATTGCCACATCTAATTCATTTTTGATTCCAACTCATCAGGTGAATGCACTGATTATGGGGCCAGCGGGTTATCGGGTGCCTGATTTCATGAAGGCCGGCGGTATTATGACAATATTATTCCTGGTTGTAATGATGGTTATGATGAGTGTGGTATTTGGTTAGGCGTAAGTCGTTTAATTCAAATCTCAGAAGGCATCGCGAGCTGAACTCTACCCTGTTTTTTAGTGGGTATAAGTTTTAGTTCGCGATCTGGGTTTTAGCAAGTCTGAAAAACTGTAAGGTAAAATTAATAAAAAATTTAGAGTAAAAAAAATATGAACATTCTAAAAAACAAATCTAGCATCCTGGTGGGCTTAATTAGCCTGTTATTTTCTGGTGCATTATTTGCGAGTGAGGGCGCAAAGGGCTGGGGTGATATGACTACCAGTTCATTAGGTTATTTTTCATTAGCGCTTTTCGGTATTGCATATATTTTTGTAATGGCTGAAGAATTTACTCACCTTAGAAAATCAAAGCCGGTTATTTTAGCAGCAGGCATTATCTGGGGATGCATTGGCTGGGTTGCAGGCCAGCATGGTATGTCTGCAGAAGCAGAAAGTGCAGTTCGTCATAATCTTTTAGAATATGCAGAGTTAATGTTGTTCCTGTTAGTAGCAATGACTTACGTAAATTCGATGGAAGAACGTAATGTATTTGATGCGTTACGTGCCTGGTTAATAAAAAGTGGTTTTGGATTCAGAGCGCTCTTCTGGATTACCGGTATTCTTGCGTTTTTCATATCACCCATAGCTGATAACTTAACTACAGCATTATTAATGTGTGCAGTTATTATGGCTGTAGGTGGTGACAACAAGAAGTTTGTAAGTATCGCCTGTATCAATATTGTTGTTGCTGCTAATGCTGGTGGTGCATTCTCCCCATTTGGAGATATTACAACACTAATGGTATGGCAAAAAGGTATGGTTGAATTCTGGACCTTCTTTGCATTGTTTATTCCATCAGCGGTTAACTTCCTGGTGCCTGCAGCGATTATGCATTTTGCCATTCCGAATATAAAACCTGAAGCCACTAATGAAGAAGTTCAAATGCAACGTGGTGCTAAACGCATTATATTATTGTTCTTTATGACAATCGCTACAGCGGTATCATTCCATAACTTCTTACATATGCCACCTGTTGTTGGCATGTTAACGGGTTTGGCTTATCTACAGATATTTGGTTTCTTTCTTAAGAAAACGGCACATCGTGATGATATTAAACCAGACAACATAGAGTCTGATGCAAACATGGGTAGCCCGGCTGCTTTTGATGTGTTTAATCCGGTCGCCAGAGCAGAATGGGATACCCTGTTCTTTTTCTACGGCGTAGTCTTGTGCGTAGGTGGTTTAGGATTTCTTGGTTATTTAAGTCTGGCATCAGAGCTGATGTACAATCAATGGGGTGCGACATCAGCCAATATAGCTGTAGGTGCGCTCTCAGCTATTGTTGATAACATACCAGTGATGTTTGCGGTATTAACTATGAATCCTGATATGTCAACTGGACAGTGGTTACTGGTGACATTAACCGCAGGTGTAGGTGGCTCAATGTTATCTATTGGTTCAGCCGCAGGTGTAGCGCTAATGGGGCAGGCTAGAGGAATGTATACTTTCTTCGGGCATTTAAAATGGACGCCGGCTATTGCTTTAGGTTATGCGGCAAGTATTTATGTGCATATGCTGGTAAATAGTAGTTACTTTAACTAGGTAACTACAGTTGGTTTAAAAAATTAGTCAGAATAATTTACATAAATCTTAAAACACTGTGAAAAATGCATTTGAATAATAAATAACACTAGTCTCTTTGGGTGGTTAAGTCTTGAAGGTGGTTGTGTATAATGATTTGGTAATATTTAAAAATGGAAAAAGGAATTAAA
>JAPHRB010000172.1 GCA_026197015.1 Gammaproteobacteria bacterium
AATAACGCTTTTCCAGCCCATGGGTTTGCGCGCACTGTTATGTGGGAGTTATGCGGAACGGAGCAATTGAAAACGGGGGAGACAAAAATTCGCTTCTGTTTAAATACCGAACATCTAAGCGAGGCGATTCAGCTTATGTGGCCTTATGCAACTTCTGTTGAATATACCATTACTTTGGGGACTTCACTGAATTTGGAGTTGAAAACGACTAATAACAGCGCAGAAGACTTAGTTATTGGTGAGGCCTTTCACACCTATTTTAATATAAATGATATTAGAGCTACTCAGGTAGAGGGTTTAGATTCAAGGCAATACCTGGATAAGCCGGATAATTTTAAACGTAAAAAACAAAACGGTTCTATTGTTATCAATGAAGAAGTGGATCGCGTTTATGTGAAAACCACAGATGATATTATTATTAATAACAGTTTAAGAAAAATCAAAATAAGTAAACAGGGCAGTCAGTCGAGCATTGTCTGGAATCCCTGGGAAGCAGTGGCAGAGAAAATGGGTGATTTGGGTGAGGATGGGTATTTACAAATGTTATGCGTTGAATCTGCTAATGCAGCGGAAGATGTTATTCATATAAAACCGGGTCAGTCTCATAACTTATGTGTCACATATAGTGTGCAGAATGTTTGAGCTAAAATTTTGATGACTTAGTTTTGGCATGATCTTAAAGCGCTAAAATATTTGTGAATCTGACTTCTGTGTTTCGCCTTTATGGTGAGTGAGGGCTTAATTTTAAATGTATGTAGCGTCAATATAATCGCTTCATTATGTTATTGGATATTAACTTAACCACAGGAAACAGGTATTCATGAGTGTGTTATAGAGTAGTTGATACAGACTCTGAAAATAAGAAAATATGATCCAGGTCAATGCATGAGGTGGAGTCTATTTTTAGTATAATAACTGTGATTGTTTTTTATGCATGAAGGGATGTTGTCCCTGAAAAATAATCGCTGACAATGAAAAATCAAGGAATCAGAATATGACTAAAATTCATAAAATTCTTGCAATCATAACAGTAGCCTCAGCAACGCTGTTTATCATGTCTCCTGTTAACGCATTCTGGAGTCCATTTAACTGGGGTAACGGTAATAACTGGGGTAATGGCCCTGGCTGGGGTGGTTTTCCTGGCGCTTATAATAACCCCTGGGGTGGATACCCCGGATATGGTTATGGCGGTTACCCCGGAGGTTATGGTGGCTATCCTGGTTATGGTTATGGCGGTTACCCGGTTGGTTATGGCGGTTATCCTGCGTATGGTTATGGCGGCCTTAGTCGATATCCTGGTTATGGTGCATTTCCAGCATATGGTGCACCCTATGGTGGGCAAGCTCCGATGATTGTGCCGGCGAACTAGTCTCTATGTAACGCAAAAAGCCCGGCTTTTTGCGTTATATATTATTCTTAAAGTTTTCGCACTCTATATTTGCGACCTTTAATCTTTCCTTCAGACAGTATCTGTAAAGCCTGTTTAGTAAACGCCTGTTCTACTGCAACATAAGATACGATATCAAAAATATCAATTTTTCCGATATGTTTGCCCGCGAGTTGAGCGTTTTTAGTTAAAGCACCGAGAATATCACCCGCACGAATTTTGCTTTTTCGACCCGCAGTAATACATAAGGTGTTCATGTCGGGTTTTATCTTAACACCCTGTTTGGGTTTTAATGCTGATATGTTTTCTATGTTAACCGCAGATTTTTGATAGTCTTCTATCGCATTTACTTTTGGGGCTTCTGAGGCTGTAAACAAACTTAATGCCAGGCCATTTTTTCCGGCACGGCCTGTTCTGCCAATTCGATGAATGTGTATTTCAGGGTCGGGTGAAATTTCAAAGTTAATAACCGCTTCTAAATCTTTTATATCTAAACCCCGGGCAGCGACATCGGTGGCAATTAAAATTGAGCTACTTTTGTTAGAAAACTGAACTAGCTTTTGATCACGCTCTTTTTGTTCCAGATCTCCATGTAATGCGACCGCATGAAAACCTGATCTCCAGAGTTCTTCAGCCAGATCTTTACATTGCTGTTTTCGATTGCAAAATATAACGGTTGATTGTGGGCTATAGTGCTGGAGCAGTGCGATAAGGCTATCGGTTCGTTTGTTTCTATCTGTTTCGTAAAATACCTGTTTTATATCTGCATCATCATGAATAGACTCAACTGATATTTCAACAGGATCATTTTGCATTGCCTGGCTTATTTTTTTTATTTGCAGCGGGAACGTGGCAGAAAATAACAGGCTTTGTCTTTCTTTTGGTGTTTTATCTATAATGCTATTTATGTCGTCTGAAAAACCCATATCTAACATTCTGTCAGCTTCATCAAGCACCAACGTTTTTAGGTTTTCAAGTTTCAATGTGCCTTTCTTTAAATGCTTTAAAATTCTACCCGGTGTGCCAACAACAATGTGTGGGTGATGCTCAAGTGACGCAAATTGCAGACCGATTGGCGTGCCACCACATAACGTAGAAATTTTTATATTAGAGATGGGTCGAGCCAAGCGGCGTAACTCTTTACTTACCTGGTCAGCCAGCTCACGTGTCGGACAAAGAATTAAAGCCTGTGTCAGGTAACTTTTTGAATCAAGTTTGTGTAATAAACCAATACCAAATGCAGCGGTTTTTCCACTGCCTGTTTTTGCCTGAGCGCGTATGTCTTTTCCCTCTAATACCAGAGGGATACTTTGCGCTTGTACCGGTGTCATTTCTTTGTAATCTAAAGAATTTAGATTAGTTAAAAATTCATCAGATAAAGGTAGAGTGGAGAAGCTGGCCATTGTTGCTCGTGTTCCATGAAAGATAAGAGAAATTTAAATAAGTGAATAAGCCATTTTCAGTTAACACCTGATAAATTATTTTCAGGTGTTAACTCAGGTTGAGGACTGTTAAAAAACTTGATGAGTTTTTAACATAAGCCGAGTGTGTTTAATTTAAGCTTGTTTCTTTTTCTTACCCACTTCCTGACTGGCAAGATAGTCTTCATAACTGCCACGGAAATCAATTATTCCGTTGTCCGTAAGCTCTAGAACACGTGTTGCCAGAGATGAAACAAATTCACGGTCATGACTTACGAAAAATAATGTGCCGGGATAATTTTCAAGTGCCAGATTAAGTGATTCAATAGACTCCATGTCCATATGGTTAGTTGGTTCGTCTAACAGTAAAATATTGTTACGTTGCAACATTAATTTACCAAATAACATGCGACCCTGTTCACCACCTGAAAGAACTTTAACCGACTTGTCGATGTCATCCTGTGAAAATAATAAACGACCTAATGTGCCACGAATGACCTGTTCATCATCTTTTTCCTGACCCCATTCAGACATCCAGTCAATAAGTGTATTGTCCTTTTCAAAATCGCTTGCGTGATCCTGTGCGTAGTAACCTAAGTCTGAATTTTCTGACCATTTTACTGAGCCAGCTGTTGGTTCTATATCTCCGTACAGGCATCTTAAAAGCGTGGTTTTTCCGATGCCATTCGGGCCGATGATTGCTATACGTTCACCAACTTCTGCCATCATATTAAAATCTTTAAAAACTTCTTTATCAAAAGTTTTACCTAAACCATCAACCTCTAACGCTAAACGGTGAAGTTTTTTATCTTCCTGAAATTGAATGAAGGGGTTTTTACGGCTTGATGGTTTAACTTCATCTAATACAATCTTATCAAGCTTTTTAGCGCGAGATGTTGCCTGTTTAGATTTTGAAGCATTTGCAGAAAAACGACTAACGAAAGCTTTAAGCTCTGCTACTTCGGCCGATTTTTTGGCGTTGCCAGCTAATAACTGTTCCTGCACCTGAGTTGCCGCGGTCATGTATTCATCATAGTTGCCCGGGTACAAACGTATCTCACCGTAATCCAGATCAGCCATATGTGTGCAAACACTGTTTAGGAAGTGACGGTCATGAGAAATAATAATCATGGTGCAGTTACGTGAATTTAGAATCGCTTCTAACCAGCGAATCGTGTTGATGTCCAGATGGTTGGTTGGCTCATCGAGTAACATAATATCGGGTTCAGAAAATAATACCTGTGCCAGAAGTACACGTAGCTTCCAGCCAGCAGCAACGTCAGACATCGGTCCGTAGTGTTGCTCAACGGGAATGCCGACACCTAATAATAATTCACCGGCACGTGCTTCAGCGGTATATCCATCCATTTCAGCAAATTCAGCTTCCAGGTCGCCAGCGCGTATACCATCTTTTTCGGTCATTTCCGGGTTAGCGTATATAGCATCTTTTTCGGACTTTACTGCCCATAATGCTTCATGTCCCATTAATACAGTGTCAATTACTGAGTGCTCTTCATAAGCAAACTGATCCTGTCTTAATTTACCAATGCGCTCGTCCGGGTCTTTTGAAACATTACCGGCGGTTGGTTCAAGATCACGGCCAAGGATTTTCATAAAGGTTGATTTTCCACAACCATTAGCACCAATTAAACCGTAACGATTTCCATTGGTAAATTTAACCGAAACATTTTCGAATAATGGCTTGGAGCCAAATTGCATGGTGATATTTGCAGTAGTTAACAATGTCTTAATTCCTAAAATTTGTATATTTAAATAAATGTTTTCTGTTTAAAGCCGTGAGGTCTAGAAGACCTCTTTACAGGCCTTTAATCTACGCCGCCTGAGGTTTACGGCGTTGTTGATTTCGCTTTTTATTCTGGTTGCCGCCAGGGTTTTGTTTTTTGCCTGCAGGGCGTCTACCTCTTTGCTGTCCGCCGCGTCCATTTTGTATTGGTTCAGCTTTGATAGAAGGGTCAGGGGTATAACCGTCAATAATTACCTGAGGGATTTCAAAATTAATCAAACGTTCAATGTCTTTAAGCAGTTTGAGCTCATCAACACAAACTAATGACATGGCTTCACCTTCATTACCCGCTCGCCCGGTGCGACCAATGCGGTGTACATAGTCTTCTGCAACATTAGGAAGTTCATAGTTGACTACGTGTGGTAGCTGGTCAATATCTATGCCGCGGGCGGCAATGTCTGTCGCAACCAGAACGCGTATTTTTCCTCCTTTAAAATCAGCCAGTGCTTTAGTGCGAGCGCTTTGACTTTTATTTCCATGAATAGCCGCAGAATTTATTCCATCTGTTGTTAGCTGTTCAGCAAGTCGGTTGGCACCGTGTTTAGTTCGATTAAAAACCAGCACCTGTTGCCAGTTGTTTGAACCTATTAAAAAAGAAAGTAATTCGCGTTTACGTCCTTTATCAACCGGATGTACGACTTGTGTAACTGTTTCAGTTGCTGCATTGACTCTGGCAACTTCAATTAATGTCGGGTTATTAAGCAGGCCATTGGCTAACTTTTTAATGTCATTAGAGAATGTGGCAGAGAAAAGCAGGGTTTGTTTCTTTTTAGGAACTAATGCCAGTACTTTACGAATATCGTGGATAAACCCCATGTCTAACATGCGGTCTGCTTCATCAAGTACTAAAATTTCAAGCTGTGAAAGATCAAGTGTTTTCTGGCTTACATGGTCAAGTAAACGACCAGGTGTTGCAACCAGAATATCAATGCCGTTTTTTAGTTTTTTAATTTGTGGGTTGATACTCACGCCACCAAAAATCACAGTTGATCTAAGAGGCAGGTATTTGCCATACATTTCTACGCTTTCGCCTACCTGGGCCGCTAATTCACGGGTGGGTGTTAATACCAGTGCGCGAATTGCACGGCCTTTCTGGTTTTTACCAGAAGACATGAGGTTGTGTAGCAACGGTAATGTAAAACCGGCGGTTTTTCCTGTACCTGTTTGCGCGCCACCCATAAGATCTTTGCCGTCTAAAATAGGCGGAATGGCTTGTTGTTGTATAGGTGAAGGAGTGGTGTAACCTTTTTCGGATACAGCACGGAGTAATTCAGCCCGTAGGCCAAGGGTTTCAAATGACATATTTCGATGTTCTCCAGAACACAGATTTTTGGTATCTGCCCATCCATTACAAAACCGGAGGTCTGTTATGGGACGGTCTAGGCGGAAACAGTTAGTTTGTTTCGAGCTGAGTAAAGCATGAATACAGGCGCAGACCGAGGTGCGCCTTGAAGTTGAACGCGGATTGTACACGAAAATCAAATATAAGGCTATTCTAATTTATCTTGTTGTTCTGGTGACATGAATATATTTAGCAAGTTATAAAGCGGGCTTGATTTTGTTTGTCTAATAAATGGATAATGACCTATGCATATATTACATAGATTACAAAACTTACCTTATAGCCGTATTTACTGGTTGGCCTATATCGTTATGGGGCTGTCAATGCTGGCTGTGGCGCTGTTTTATCAATATCAGCTCGAAGAGTTGCCCTGCGTGGTATGTATACAGGTACGCTTATGGTTTTCATTATTAGTTATCGTGGGTATTCTGGGATATCTACTGCGAAAACGCAGCTTG
>JAPHRB010000098.1 GCA_026197015.1 Gammaproteobacteria bacterium
GCCGTTGGCAAAACAGGTACACAGGCGTTAGTATTCGACATAATGACCTATCTTGAAGAAGAAAAAGATAGAATAAAAACAGAGAAAGCCAACGCTTCCAGAACCAGCGATACAACACAGGAAGATTAAATCGCAAGCTGCAAAATATAATTAAGCCCATATGAAAACACGCCAACAACTCGCCGACTCTAAACGTTGGGTTATTAAAATAGGAAGCTCGCTGGTCACTGATGATGGTCGCGGACTTGATGCACCCGCCATTAAAGGCTGGACCGAGCAAATTGCCCAACTGCGCCAGCAAGGCAAAGAGATATTACTGGTTTCCTCTGGCGCCGTGGCTGAAGGCATGGCGCGCCTGAAATGGGATAAGCGCCCTAAGGCCCTACATGATTTACAGGCCGCCGCCGCAGTAGGCCAGATGGGCCTGGTACAGGCATATGAGTCACGCTTTCAGAAACATGGCATTCTTAGCGCGCAGATTCTACTCACACATGAAGATCTATCCGATAGACGCCGTTATTTAAATGCGCGAAGCACGCTGCGCTCTTTACTCGATCTTGGCGTCATTCCTATTATTAATGAAAACGACACGGTGGCTACCGATGAGATACGCTTTGGTGACAACGACACACTGGCCGCTCTGGTTGCCAACCTTGTTGAGGCAGACGTTTTAATTATTCTCACCGACCAGGACGGCCTATACAGCGAAGACCCTCGTCTAAACCCAAATGCCCGCTTTATCTCGAGCGGACAGGCAAATGACATTCGATTACATAAAATGGCGAGCAGCAGTGGCGGCGTTTTAGGGCAGGGTGGCATGAGCACCAAATTAAGCGCTGCTCAACGTGCTGCAAAATCAGGCACTGCGACCTTAATCACCAGCGGTCGTATTGACAACGCGCTCCTGAGCATTTCAAATGCCCAGGAAAAGGGCACCCTGCTGCTGCCCGATGCTGAGCCCATGGCGGCCCGCAAACAATGGCTGGCGGGTCAACTAAAGGTCAGTGGACAACTGATTCTCGATGAAGGCGCCAGTAAAGTTTTACTAAAATCGGGCAAAAGCCTGCTTGCCGTGGGTGTGACCTCTGTAAATGGTAATTTCATTCGCGGCGAAATGGTGGCCTGCATAAACCATGAAGGTAAAAAAATTGCCCATGGGCTGGTCAACTACAATGCTATTGAAGCGGCTAAAATTTGCGGCAAAAGCTCTTCTGAAATAGAAACTATATTAGGTTATATGGATGATTCCGAACTGATTCATCGAGACAACCTGGTGCTGATTTAAAACAACATCCGGCGACCTTTCAACAAATTCGTTTATAACAGACACAAAAAAGCCGGCACCAGGCCGGCTTTTAAGAACAGATAAGTCATTACAACTTAAGCCATAGCACGAATACGTGAATTCAAACGACTCTTATGACGAGCTGCTTTATTTGCATGTACCAGACCTTTAGTACACATCTTGTCGATAACGGGAACAGCTGTTTTATATGCAGTTTCCGCAGCGGCTTTATCACCAGACTCGATTGCATATACTACTCTCTTAACGAAAGTACGATACATAGAACCCATACCAACATTGCGGGCACGGCGCTTAATTGCCTGACGGGCACGTTTTTTTGCTTGTGGTGAATTAGCCAATTTATTCTTTCCTATAAATTCTGATATTGTCTGAGAATAATTCTGTGAATTTTTCCAGAGAATATCCTAATGGGGCGCAGATTTTTCCAGTTTAGGAGGCTTTTGTCAAGCACCAATGCACTAAATACCTATATTACATATTAAAGCATACTAAATAACCTAAGAATCAGTGTAATATGCAGCTCTAATCTGCTAAAAATAAGAATATGGAAGACAAAAAAGAGTTTAAAGTTAAACTGGGTGACCCAATTCAATTACAGTTCATCCCTCAAGATGGCCGCGAAAGACTTACCGCCAAAGTAATTGGCCATAGCCCGAATAAAAGCATCATCATTAGCGCACCTAGCGTTAACGGCAAACTCCCCCTGCTAAAAGAAAACCAGCCATTTGTTGTGCGCATGTTACAGGGTAATGATGTTTATGGGTTTGAATCATCAATCATAAAGTATTACAGCATCCCTTATCCACATGTCCATTTACGGCACCCTAAGGATGTTGAGTGTATTACGGTGCGTGGCTCACAAAGAGTTGAAACCGAAATTGTGGTGTCAGTGGCAACCGAATCCAGACCCTCAGAAACCCTGTCTATCTCCATGTTAAACACTAGCGCAACAGGCGCTCTGTTACAGACAAAAAAAGAGCTAGGCGAACTTGACGATGGATTAAGTATTTCAATCGAGCTTGAAATCGCCAACATAAAAAAATACTTACGTATAAACGCCATTATAAGAAATATTTCTACACCCGAAGATAGAGACGACGATGAAGACATGTTAAATAAGTACGGGGTGCAGTTTTTAGATTTAAATGACGATCAAAAACTCATAATCAATGCATATGTATATGAACAGATTGTTCTACATATGCAGGACCACTAATACCGCTATCATGGGTTATCTGGCCTCAGGGCGCTTTTACGTTATGAATTTGGCACAATAGATCATGTTATTTAAATCTACCGCCATTGTGGCGGCGATGACATTTCTGTCACGTATATTAGGACTGACACGAGATATTGTTTTTGCCAATTATTTTGGTGTCAGTAACGGCACTGATGCTTTTTTTGTCGCTTTTAAAATACCCAATTTCATGCGCCGCCTGTTTGCTGAAGGTGCTTTTTCTCAGGCATTTGTACCTGTTTTCTCTGAATACAAGGAAACTCGAAGTTTTGCTGACCTGAAAGACCTCATTAATCATGTCGCCGGATCTTTAGGCGGCTTCCTGCTTATTTTAAGTATTATTGGCTCACTCTCAGCACCCTTGTTAGTTTATATATTCGCACCGGGATTTGCGGATGAAACTCGTTTTCAACTTACCGCCGATATGCTTGCTATTACCTTCCCGTATATCTTTTTTATTGCACTAACGGCCTTCGCCGGGGGCATATTAAATAGTTACAATAAATTTGCCGTGCCCGCTTTTACCCCTGTATTACTAAACTTATCACTGATATCAGCAGCACTCTGGGGCGCCGATTATTTTGCACAACCCATTATGGCGCTTGCCTGGGGTGTTGCTCTGGCGGGTTTCTTACAGTTATTATTTCAAACACCTTTTTTAGCCAAACTAAAATTATTACCCATACCTCAATTTAAACGCGCCCATGAAGGCGTGATAAAAATACAGAAACTAATGTTACCGGCCATTATTGGCTCATCTGTTGCCCAGATTAACCTGTTACTGGACACGATTATTGCGTCTTTTCTTATCACCGGTAGTGTCACCTGGTTATACTACTCTGACCGTTTAGTGGAGTTTCCTCTGGGGGTTTTTGGGATTGCTTTAGCCACGGTCATCTTACCTAGCCTCTCCAAACAACACGCCAATCAATCACCTGAAAAATTCAACCAGACTCTGGACTGGGCACTAAAGCTGGTTACCCTTATTGCGCTTCCCGCCTCCCTGGGCCTGTTACTTCTCGCCGGCCCACTGCTTGTCAGCCTTTTTGGTTATGGCGAATTCTCGGCACATGACAGCAGAATGTCCGGTTTGAGCCTCATGGCTTATGCCATTGGTTTGCCCGCATTTATTTATATTAAGGTTCTGGCCCCTGGCTTTTATGCCCGCCAGGACACCAAAACCCCTATGCGTATTGGTGTTCTGGCGATGATTTCAAACATGTTTCTGAACCTGCTGTTTGTGGTTCCTATGGTAATGATGCAGCTTGAAGGCCCGCACACAGGACTTGCTCTGGCAACATCAGCTTCGGCGTATATAAATGCCTTTATGCTCTACCGCGGGCTCAAACGTCAGGGCATATACCAACACCTTGACGGCTGGGGCAAACTATTACTTCAGGCACTGCTCGCTAATGCGTTTATGGCTACATTTCTAATCTATTTATCTCCTTCGATAGATAGCTGGTTATCCTGGTCTTTATTCGAACGTTTGCATAATTTACTGGGTTTTGTTGCAATAGCTGCCATTATTTATTGCATTAGCTTATTCATCAGCGGCTTTAGACCCAGACATTTACAACATTAAGCACCACCTACAGCACCACTTAAGACGTAATATCAGGTATAATTCTTCCCTTTTTTAATGCGGATATAAATTACCAATGCAGTTAGTGAGAGGCCTACACAATCTGAGTGATGAACATCGCGGCTGCGCTTTAACAATTGGTAATTTTGACGGGGTGCATCTTGGGCATCTGGAGATTTTAAAAAACCTTAGAAAAGCCGCGGATGAACAAAACTTACGCTCCTGTATTATGAGTTTTGAGCCTTTGCCTATGGAGTATTTTAATCACCAAACAGCGCCTGCCAGACTCCACCGAATCAGGGAAAAGTGGTGTGCTTTACAGGAGGCTAATGTTGATTATTTTTTATGTGCAAAATTCAACCACCAACTGGCCGGATTATCTGCAGATGATTTTATTAAAAATATTTTACTTGAAAAGCTGGATATAAAATATTTGTTAGTTGGCGACGACTTTCGTTTTGGCAATAAACGCTGTGGTGATTTTGAAACATTACAGCAGGCCGGAAAAAAATACGGCTTTGAAGTACACAATACCGCGAGTTACTGTTATAAAAATGAACGCATTAGCAGCACTCGAATTAGACAGGCACTAATACAAAACCAGCTTGAAGAAGCTGAAAATATGCTCGGCAGAGCATATCAAATCTGTGGCCGCATAGCACACGGTGACAAACGTGGACGAACCATAGGTTTCCCAACGGCGAATATTAAATTACATCGCCATGCTACTGCGGTGCACGGTGTTTATGCAGTACATATAACAGGCGAAAATAATTTTTCTGCCAATGGTGTGGCCAATATAGGCAAACGCCCAACAGTTGATGGACAGCATTTGCAACTTGAAGTGCATCTATTTGATTTTGACAAAGATATATATGGCAAAAAAATGTGTGTCGAGTTCAAGCACAAAATACGCGATGAAAAACGTTTTGATTCATTCGACGAATTAAAACAGCAAATTATTAAAGATTCTAAACAGGCAAAAGATTTTTTTGCTTTACGTAGCAGCTAAACAAACATGAACTTATTTGAGACGAAAAACAAGTGACCGAAACAACTAAAGACTATAAAGACACATTAAATTTGCCCGCAACTGATTTTCCAATGCGCGGAAATCTTGCTAAACGCGAACCAGAAATGCTTAAGCAATGGCAGGAAAATAATCTTTATCAAAAAATTCGTAAAGCCAGCGAAGGCCGACCTAAATTTATTTTGCACGATGGTCCTCCTTATGCAAACGGTAATATTCATATTGGTCACGCCGTAAACAAGGTTTTAAAAGACATCATAATTAAAAGTCGCACTCTTGATGGATTTGATGCACCTTACATTCCTGGCTGGGATTGTCACGGCCTGCCAATTGAATTAAATGTAGAAAAGAAAATTGGTAAACCCGGACAGAAAGTTGATGTTAAAACTTTTCGAGATAAATGCCGGGAATATGCACAAACACAGGTTAACGGGCAACGAGCTGACTTTATTCGCCTGGGCGTATTAGGTGACTGGGACAACCCATACCTCACAATGGACTTTAAATTCGAAGCTAACATTGTTCGCACACTTGGCAAAATTATTGATAAGGGCCACCTGCACAAAGGCAGCAAACCCGTTCACTGGTGCCTTGACTGTGGATCTGCTTTAGCAGAAGCAGAAGTTGAGTATGAAGACAAAACATCTTCAGCTATAGATGTGGTATTTAAAGCTATTGATAGTAATGCCATTTTTGAAGCCTGTGGTGCTGAGAAAAATGATTCGCCTGTTGCCACTGTGATCTGGACAACTACGCCATGGACATTACCCGCGAATATGGCTGTTTCACTACACCCAGATTTTGATTACGTTTTAGTAAAAGCAGAAACACCTATTGGTAATATTAATTTATTACTCGCAGAAGCCCTACACGAAAGCGCACTCGAACGTTATGAAGCGACTAAATTCAGTATCATTGGTCGCTGTCAGGGCAGCGATTTAGAAAACCAGTTATTACAACATCCATTTTATAAAAGACAGGTGCCCATTATTCTTGGCGACCATGTAACAACTGAAGCGGGTACGGGTGCGGTACATACAGCACCTGGACATGGTCAGGATGACTATATTGTTGGTACAAAATATGGCCTTGAAGTATACAACCCGGTAGGTAGTAACGGTGTGTTTTTACCTGACACTGAATTATTTGCTGGCCAGCACGTCAATAAAGCGAATGATGCTATTATTGAAGTATTAAAAGAAAATAATGTTCTACTGAAATTTCGTAAATTTAAACACAGCTATCCTCATTGCTGGAGACACAAAACACCTATTATTTTTCGTGCAACACCTCAGTGGTTTATCAGCATGAATCAGAACGGTTTACGTGATCAGGCCATGACGGCGATTAATGAAACAGAGTGGATGCCAGAATGGGGTAAGGCGCGTATAGAAGGCATGGTTGAAAACCGGCCTGACTGGTGCATTTCCCGTCAACGCACCTGGGGAGTACCAATTACACTTTTTGTTCATAAAGAAAGTGGTGAATTACACCCCAATACTCAGGAAATTATTAAAACGGTTGCTAATGATATTGAAAAAGAAGGCATAGATGCCTGGTTTTCAAAAACAGCAGAAGATATTCTTGGTGATGACGCAGCCAGTTATGACAAGGTAACTGATACACTTGATGTATGGTTTGATTCTGGCGTTACCCATGTTAGTGTTTTAGAGCAACGTGATGAATTAAATGTGCCTGCTGATTTATACCTGGAAGGTTCTGATCAACATCGCGGCTGGTTTCAATCTTCACTACTCACCTCTGTCGCTATTAGAGAAAAAGCTCCGTATAAAACTGTTCTTACACATGGTTTTACAGTTGATGCGGATGGCAAGAAAATGTCCAAGTCATTAGGCAATGTAGTGCAGCCACAGAAAATATTTAATTCTCTTGGCGCAGATATTTTACGTTTATGGGTCGCTTCAACTGATTATAGTGCCGAGATGTCTGTCTCTGACGAGATTCTTAAACGAACAGCTGACTCGTATAGACGTATTCGAAACACTTCTCGCTTTCTACTCGCAAACCTTAATGGCTTTGATCCTGATACAGACATGTTACAGGAGAAGGACATGCTGGCATTAGATAAGTGGGCAGTCGCACGAACACATCAGATACAAGATGAAATCATAACTGCTTATAAAGAATATAATTTTCATATTATTTATCAGAAATTACATAACTTCTGCTCTGAAGATATGGGTAGCTTTTATCTTGATGTTATCAAAGACAGACAATACACAACGCATAAAGATAGTATTGCGCGACGTTCTGCACAAACAGCTATTAACCATATCATTGAAGCAATGACTCGCTGGATGGCGCCTATTTTAAGTTTTACTGCTGATGAACTCTGGCAGCAAATACCTGGCAAACATGGCGACTCTGTTTTACTTGAAACCTGGTATGATAAATTGTTTGAACTGAACGCATCTGACATTATGAATGATGATTTCTGGACTACGATAAAAGAAACCCGGACGCTTGTTAGTAAACAACTAGAACAAATTCGTGTTGATGGAAAAATTGGTTCTTCACTAGATGCAGAAGTCAAACTCTTCTGTAGCGAGAAACTTTACACTACCTTAAACGCACTGGATGACGAATTACGTTTCGTATTAATTACCTCATACGCCTCCGTTCATTTAAGTGATACCGCCCCCGAATCAAATGAAATATTTGAACTGGAAAACGGCGAAAAAATCAGTATTAATGTTGAAAAATCTGCACATGAAAAATGTACTCGTTGCTGGCACCTACGAGAAGATGTAGGCACTCACACAGAGCATCCCGAGTTATGTGGCCGCTGCGTTGAAAACGTAGAAGGCAAAGGTGAAACAAGACATTATGCCTGATAATTCTCCTGTCGGTTTTAGACACTGGTCCTGGATCACTATTTTAGTGATAACGCTTGACCAATTGACGAAAATTCTTGCCGATCAATTTTTGCAATATCATCAACCGATTGAGCTCATTCCCATGTTCAACTTCACCCTTATGTATAATAAAGGTGCAGCGTTTAGTTTTCTGGCCAATGCGGGCGGCTGGCAACGCTGGTTTTTTCTAATTTTAACCAGTGCCGTGAGTATATTTATTTACCTGTGGTTAAGAAAAATAAAAACTCATCAAGTGCTTCAGTATTCTGCTTTAGCATTAATACTGGGCGGCGCTATTGGTAACTTGATAGACCGGGCAATTTATGGACATGTTATTGATTTTCTCGATGTCTATTACCAACAACACCACTGGCCCGCATTTAATATTGCAGACTCTGCTATTACCATTGGCGCTATTTTACTAATTTACGATACACTGAAGAACCCACATGAAGACAGTTAAAGCAGATAGCCGATTATTACTTTTTTTTAAAATGGAACTTGAAGACGGTACAGAAGTTGAAAGCAACTTCGATGAAGAGGCTTTTGAATTTGAAATTGGTAATGGAAGTTTAACAACGGGCATGGAAGACGCACTTATTGATAAAAATGAAGACGAGACAGTGTCTGTAGTACTATCACCTGAGCTTGCTTTTGGCATGCCTGATGAAAATAATATTCATAATATAGCACTTGAAGATTTTCCAGATGATTTGCCCCCCGAAGTAAACCAGGTTATTGCATTTGACGGACCTGATGAGACTGAAATTATGGGTACAATAATTGGCCTCTCGAAAAATGAAGCTCAGGTTGACTTCAGTCATCCTCTATCTGGCCGTATTATAAAGTTCACCGCCAGAATAGTTTCCATTTTATAACTGATTTATTAAGATTTATTTATTATGAAAATACAACTTGCTAATCCCCGTGGTTTTTGTGCCGGTGTTGATCGCGCTATAGAAATTGTTGAAAGAGCGCTGGAAATTTTTGGTGCGCCTATTTATGTTCGTCATGAAGTTGTTCATAATACCTATGTAGTTAATCATCTGAAAAAAAATGGCGCTATTTTTGTAGAAGAACTAAATGAAATCCCTGATGATTCCACCGTTATTTTTAGTGCTCATGGCGTGTCACAGGCAGTGCAGTTTGAAGCAAAAAACAGAAAACTAAAAGTATTTGATGCGACCTGCCCTTTAGTAACAAAGGTGCACATGGAAGTTGCGCGTTATGCTAAATCAAACACGAATGTTATTTTAATTGGACACCAGGGCCACCCGGAAGTTGATGGAACCATGGGGCAGTTTAGCAATGAAAGTGCCAATATCTACCTGGTTGAAAACACTGACGATGTAAACGCCTTAAACCTGGATGCAAATATTGATCTGGCATATGTAACTCA
>JAPHRB010000083.1 GCA_026197015.1 Gammaproteobacteria bacterium
CTTCTAATTGCGCCTGCGCTAATTGAGTAAAAAAATATTTACGATTACCCAGACCGGTTAAAGCATCTTCATAAAGTAATTTTTGATAATTTGTCAGCGTTTCCTGTTGATCATCAAATATCGCATTAACCTTTTCAATCATCCGGTTCATTGCTATAACTACACTTTTTAGTTCCCTTGTACGAGGAATGGTTGATTGCTTAACAAATCGATTGTTATGTATTTCATCAGCCTGTTGTTTTACTTCATTCAGTGGTTTCAATAATTTATGCAATAACATCCAGAGTACTATCATACCCACCAATAACCACACCCCGAACCAGATAAAAGTTGATTTCAGTTTTTGATAAAAATTTGTATAGATATAACCAGGATGAAGCGTTAACTCCAGAGTTCCGAGAGAAACCCATCCTTGCATAACCTCAGTTACGCCTGTGGCAGGATTAAGCGACACTAAAGACAAAAACCAGTCCGGAACCCCTTGCATTTTCAGTTCCTGTGATTTATTAAGAATAATTTCACCATCGGGTGAAATTAATTTAATGCTGGTGTAGTAACCACTATCAAACACTGCATTAAATAAAGTTTCATATGCAGCCACATCTGAGACGGATGAAGAATTGCTAATCGCAATACCTAAAGTTGTCGCCATATCTTGCGCTGTAGTTTGTAACTGGCCATCAACAAAGTCACCTGAACGTTTAAAATCACTGATTGTTGTTGTGATTACAATCAATAGATATACAAATGAAACGAGTAACGCAACCTGTCTAAATAATGTCATTGATTTGACCTTTTCATATCTGCCAGTAGTTTTTGCCACTTATTATTTTTAATTTTATCAGTTGGTAATGAACGCCCTAAACCGGCAGATGCATTAGTAAGAAAGAGCGATTTCGCATTAAAACTATATACAGGCAACAAGTCACGACGTTTACTAGCAGATAAAATTTCTGGATTATAGTTATCCAGAATTAATGGAATACTTTTGGGTGTTGCAAAATAACTTAGAACCATATGCGCCACATTTTGCTTTAATGCCTTTACATAAGTCAGATATAATCGTTTATCTGGTACACCTATAGAGCGCAGAGCAAAATATTTTGCCACTACAAAGTCCTCACAGTCACCTGCACTTAAGCCTATAAATTCTTCCGGGGTAGCCCAATAGTCTTTTTGTTTCCACAAATTTATATCTTCTTTATATTCGAACTGATTAAAAAATCGATTCACCTCGGTTAGTTTCTCACTAATACTCTTGTCAGCGAGTTGATTTAGCAGCTCCTTTAACGCCAGACCTCTTTTTTCTGCCTGTGAACCATATTCCAGATTAAGACTTACTAACATTGTTTCATCAACAAATGATTTTGCCATTTGTTGAGATGGGACTAGCACTAGTAATATAAAAAATAAAAACACGATATTTTTTTTACCATGTTTTATTATATTATTTGATTTATTAAATTCAGCTACTGGCACTTAATTAAGCAAGATGAGTTACAAAATACTGAGATGCAATAGACTTTGGAAACAATTGCCTACATATAATATAGTGTTTCAACGCAAGCACCGTAATAGTTACTCTAAATGTGAGTTTCGCTTGTGAATACACCCTAATTAAAACCTCTCAGTAATAACTTATGATTAATTTATCTTGTCTAACAAAGCTTCAGCTTTAGCACTACCATCTGATCTCAACTTGATATGTATTTCACCCCGTCGATTGATAGCCTGCCCTTCAGCAGTTGAGTTATCTGCTATAGGGTTTTGCTCTCCCATACCAAAGGCTTTTATCTTTTTCGGCTCTATTCCAAATGAAATTAACAACTTACGTGTCGCTTTTGCTCTGCGTTCAGATAAAGCCAGATTATAATACTCAGGACCAACACTATCAGTATAGGCAATGATTTCTATTTCATCGTAAGATAAGCTTTTCAATATACTAATAATATCACTCAGTTTTGCTTCGGATGCAGCCGTTAAGGTCGTTTTCTTATATATATAATTCAAATACTGAGTTTGAGTTATTTTAACTCTGGATTTAGCAACGACATTTATTTTCACTTTGGCTGATGCAATAGCTCCCTGTCCATCAGTGACGCTGTAACTAAAGTTATCTTTACCGGTAAAGCCATCTGCCGCTCTGTATATAAGATTTTTCATTTGATCAAATGCAAGATTGCCATTTTCTGGCTGTGTAAAATCAATTAGTCTTAAGGTGTCATTATCAGCATCTGTATCATTTTCCATTAAAATACGCTGAGGAATAACCAGTACGCTGTTCATTTCCAGCTCCATTCGGTCATCCCCGGCAATGGGTTTCTGATTCACCTGGTTATAGCCAAATTTAATAGCCTGCTGATTCTGACAACCAAAACCATTGATTGAATTTACTTCAACTGTGTTATCACAGTGATCTGCATTGTCTATTTTCTTATCTTCATCACGATCCGGGTCCAGGGGTAAAAAATCTTCTCCTTTTGCTTTTATTTCAGAAATAGTAATATCATCTTTTTCTACAGACACCTCAAGTTTAAGCGCAGGAAAAAGATCCCCCATAGCCTCTAAAATTCGATATCTAGCTGACATGAGCTCAAAGTATGAATCGATTTGTTGCGTCTGTGCGCTGTTTAATTCACTTTCAGCATCTAACAAATCAATTAAATCTCTTTGCCCGATAAAAAACTCTTCTCCATAAGATTCGACTGTTAATCTGGCATTTTTGATATACATGTTTAAGTATTTCAATTGTTTTGTTAAAGACTGATCTGCCGTAAAGGCTAAACGTAATGTGTTGATAACCTGACGCCTAACTCTTGCTGCAAATTCCTGATTCTGATGTACAACACTTATTTTTTTTCGCTCCTCAGCGCGATCGGCTCCACCTCGATATAAATTGAAACTCAAATTCAATACCAGACTTAAATCATCCGTATCACCGGTAAAACCACCGATATCATCACCAATCTCTTTAGCAAGACGTAAATCTAATTTGGGGTAGTTATTTCTTTTAGCTCTGCTCGAATCTGAAATGGCCGCTTCTATATTAAAACCAGCAACCTTAAGCGCCGGATGATTACGTAATGCCAGCTCAATTAATTCATCCAGTGATTGACCAGGGTGTTTGGGTAATTCAGGCTCTGTTAGATTAGATATTGCCACATAACGACCTAACACTTCATGCATTTGTGTTGCCGCATCCTGCAAATTATTTTGTTGTGCAATTAAACTTGCATGGGCGCGGGCAACACGGCCTTCTGTTTGCTCTAGTTCAGAACGTCGACCAACACCTGAATTATTTCTTTCACGAATTTGAGAAAGAATTCGCTCATGCGAACTTACATTGGTTTCAGCTAATTTAACGAGTTGTTGCTGCTTGAGCATATTCGTATAAGCTTGCACGGCCTGTAAACCGATATTATCTGCGGTATCAAAGATCTCATACAGGGCAGAGCTTATTCTTGCCTGGGCCTGCTCTGTTTGATATTCAGTTTCAAAACCATCAAACAAATTTTGAGTTACGGATAATTCTGCCCGGTTACTTTCATACTCACGCTTTTGCAAACCCGTTGCAGGGGATTCAGTTTCATAGGTTCCGGTTGATGCCTGTAAATCTACACTAGGACGCCAGCCACTATTAGCAATATCAAGATCACGATCGACTTCTCTAAATACATGAACCTGCTCCCTCACCGTAGGATGAGATGTAATAGAGTCAATTACAAAGTGATTAAGATCAATTGCCTGGACTAATGCTGAATACAAAAGCAGCGTCATTAAAATGCTTAACGATATAGTTCTTGATGATAGTAATTTAAAACGCATAATTTAGTATTAACCGGCCTTTCATCTAAAGTTTTATTAGTAATTAAAATGTCTGACATCGCCAGACGTTCCTACGTTCAAGCCTCAATCAACCTACCACTGATACGAAAAATGCTAATTTGTAACCCATCTTTAAAGGCATCATGCATTAATACAAATTTTTTATTACTGGCTTTTATTTTACAATTGCTAGCCTGACCAAAATTATAGTATAAATTTGAATATTATCAATAAATTCAACAATTTCCATGCATTATCTAATGTATTTAAGTCATATACTGATGTAAATCGAGAATATACATCGATAATTTATATTTATTTCTTATCAAAAATTTATATATTTAGTCAGTTTAACGAAAAAACTCTGTTAAAGTCGGCGTTTGAGAAATTATATACGGGTTTTATTATGCAATATTTTGATGTTTTTAATGGCGATGCTGATGGTATATGCGCACTCCACCAGATGAGACTTGCTAATCCTCAAACGAGCACCCTGGTCACCGGCATTAAACGCGATATCAATCTACTGAAAAAAGTACAGGCTGGTGCAGATGACAAAATATTAGTACTGGATATATCGTTAGACAAAAATAGAGACGATTTGAGTCGTCTATTAGATACTGGTGCACAAATCAATTATTTTGATCACCACTTTGCCGGCGATATACCGCAACACGACAAGCTTCAAACAACAATTAATACCGACCCAAATACTTGCACTAGCCTGCTGGTAAATAGTTTTTTAAAGCAGAAATTTCTTGCCTGGGCTGTTACTGCTGCCTTTGGGGATAACCTGCATCAATCTGCGATCACAGCTGCCAAGCCATTAAACTTATCTAATACTCAACTTAATCAATTGAAATTACTGGGCACCTGCATTAATTATAATGGTTACGGCGCTTCACTGGATGATCTTATTTTTACACCGGATGATTTATACCGAAAAATCAGCCACTATGAAAATCCGTTTGAATTTATTGAAAGCGACGAAAATTATATAACTTTAAACAGTGGTTACAAAGAAGACATTTCTCAGGTAGAAAACTGCAAAGCAGAACTTGAAACAGCAACACATAATATTACGATATTACCAGATGAAAAATGGGCACGACGCGTAAGTGGTGTCTACGCAAATCAGTTAGCAACAGAAAACCCTGCCCGAGCACATGCGATGTTAACTCATCAAGCAGATAATGGTTTCGTTGTTAGTGTGCGCGCACCGTTAAATAACAAAACCGGTGCAGATGAATTATGTCGACAATTTGCAACAGGTGGAGGGCGAAAAGCCGCAGCGGGTATAAATAAATTGCCTTCTTCCGATTATGATTTATTTGTTGAGAAATTTACAGCAGCGTTTAGTTAGGCTTTATTTTATTGGCGCACTCTCAGCAGTTTAATGCACTAAACAATGTCCGCCACACCAAAATCAGCCATAAAAAAACCCGGTTTCCCGGGTTTTTTTATGGCTGATCAATCTCAGTTATTCATACGGATTACGCAGAACAATTGTCTGATCACGCTCAGGACCTGTAGAAATAATATGAACAGGGATACCTACAACTTCTTCCAGGCGATTCAAATAGTTTAATGCATTTTGTGGTAATTCATCTCTATTGGTAACACCAACAGTTGATTCAGACCAGCCTGGCATCTCTTCATATACTGCTTCGCATTTTTCAATTGCATCAGCACCTACTGGTGGTAGCACCAGAGATTTGCCTTCATAGTTATAAGATGTACATATTTGAAGTTTTTCTAAACCATCTAAAACATCCAGCTTTGTGATACATAAACCCGTAATACTGTTTACCTGTGCAGAGCGTCGCATAGCAACACCATCAAACCAGCCACAACGACGACTACGACCTGTAGTTGCACCAAATTCATGGCCTTTTTCACCCAGATACTGACCTATATCATCAAACAATTCTGTTGGAAAAGGACCCGCACCTACACGTGTTGTGTATGCTTTGGTAATTCCTAAAATATAATCTAAATCACAGGGACCAACACCAGAACCTGTACATGCGCCACCCGCCGTACAGTTAGAAGACGTTACGTATGGGTAAGTACCCTGATCAATATCCAGTAACGTGCCCTGCGCGCCCTCAAACATAATGTTTGCGCCATCTTTGCGCAGGTTATGTAACATGGCTGGAATATCAGCAATCATAGATACAATTTTATCGCGCATACCCATAATTTCATCTAGCACAGCTTGATAATCAACCGCATCTACTTTGTAATAATTAACCAGTGAAAAGTTATGGTACTCCATAACGCCTTTTAGTTTTTCTGCAAATGTTTCTGTATTTAATAAATCACCTACACGTAAACCGCGACGTGAAACTTTATCTTCGTAAGCCGGGCCAATACCTCGACCAGTAGTACCAATGGCTTTTTTACCACGGGCAATTTCACGCGCCTGATCTAATGCAACGTGATATGGCATAATTAATGGACAGGCTTCGGAAATTTTTAAACGCTGAGCAGCAGGAATACCTTCTTTTTCCAGCATATTCATTTCTTCGAATAATGCAGAAGGAGATAACACAACACCGTTACCAATCAAGCACATAACATTGTCACGCAAAATACCTGATGGTACCAAATGTAATACGGTTGTTTTGTCGCCAATTACCAGCGTATGTCCCGCATTGTGACCACCCTGAAAACGAACCACAGCAGACGCTCTATCGGTTAACAAATCAACAATTTTGCCTTTACCTTCATCGCCCCATTGACTACCCAGTACAACTACATTCTTACCCATCAGATTATGCCTTCATTGAGATAAATAATTTTATTTAACGACCCACTTACCCGAAATATTTTTCAGTTCACGATCGCAACCAAGATCAGCTGCATTGCCTAACTGACCAGGTAAAGATTGAATAACTTTTTCACCCTGAGCGCGTAAATCCTGCACGGCTTTCCATAACTCAGGGTCGTCATCACTGGGCGCTAAAATCGCACTAGAAAATGACACATCACTTTGTTGTGACAAATTTAATAAATTTTTTAAATCGGTACTAAAACCAGTGGCGGGACGCGCACGACCAAACACATGTCCTATATCGTCATAACGACCACCACGAGCAATTTCCTGCCCCTCACCTGGCGTATAAGCTGCAAACAGCAAACCAGTATGGTAGTGATATCCACGTAGTTCAGACAGGTCAAAGTGAATATCTACATTACCTACCCGTTGTTCAAATTTAGCCACTGCCTGCTGCAGATAATTTAATGCAGCTTTAACATCATCATCCGCATCTGAGAGTATTGTCTGCGCATTCTGTAAACAGCTTTTACCGCCGTGTAACTCAGGCAGTGCATTTAACATATCAGCCACTTTTTTATCTATTACCTGAGCTTTAAGATACGCCTGTATTTCAGGAATAGCTTTGCGCTGCATCATCTCAAACAAATCAGCTTCCTGATTTTTATTAAATCCGGCCTGTTCGGCAAGCCCTCGATATAGACCAACGTGGCCAATATCAATTGAAATTTCTTTTATGCCTGATGCCCTAAGTGTTTCCACCATCAAACAGAGAACTTCAACATCACTTTCTATACCGCCGTGACCATATAACTCTACACCCGCCTGAAACGGACTACGACTACTACCGAACCCATCAGGTAAAGTACGTAACACAGTGCCCATATAACACAGTCGATTAGGTGCATCATTGTTTAACTGATGAGAATCGATTCGCGCTACCTGCGGCGTCATATCCGCACGCATACCCAGTGAACGTCCGCTCAGTTGATCAATCAGTTTAAACGTTTGTAAATCCAGATCATGCCCGGTACCCGTTAATAAAGAATCTAGAAACTCTATAACAGGCGGCATAACTAATTGATATCCCCAGGTTGCATAGAGATCGAGTAATTTTCTACGCAGGGCTTCAAGGCGAGCTGCATTAGCGGGAAGCGCTTCCTCAATCCCCTGAGGCAATAACCAACGATTATTAGATGCTGAGTTATTCATTATTTTTTAAAAATCTCTTCATAAAACGATTAAACCGACAACGGCATAAGTAAATTCAAACATGACTTGTAAATTATCGCATTAAAAACAGTAAAAACGCACCAATCAACATACTGGCAAAACCAATAGTACGTAATGTTTTATCTTCTAAGCGACTTGCCTGCATCATTGTTTCTCGCCAGCCCTTAGGGCTAATAAAAGGCATCACACCTTCTATGACTAAAACCAGTGCTAATGCGCTAAAGAGTTCATTCCAGGCAATCATCTTAAACCTTCATTAATGCCCATTATCACCTTCAGCTCTCTTAATACTAATAAAAAACTGAAACAAATACTGCTTATACATGCACACACTTTTTAAACTGCTCCTGCGTTTAAAAAATACCGTGCATCCATGCACACACTTTTTAAACCGCTCCTGCGTTTAAAAAATACCGTGCATCCATGCACACAAAAGCCGGACATTTCTGTCCGGCTTAAGATCTAACTATAACTACTTCGACTGACCGGTTGAGCTCTTAAAGTATTTAAAGAAATCTGAGTCCGGCTCAATCAACATGACATCACCTTTGTTCGCGAAAGTTGCTTTATAGGCTTCCATACTTCTATAGAAACGATAAAAATCACGATCACGATTAAATGCCTTTGCATAAATTTCGGTAGATAGAGCATCACCTTCACCACGCATAATTTCTGAATCACGATATGCTTCTGCAACCAGAATTCGACTCTGTGCATCTGCATCCGCACGAATACGTGTAGCCGTTTCTTCACCTTTAGAACGATGCTCACGGGCTAAACGTTCACGTTCGGTGCGCATACGCTCATAAACGTTCTTACTAATTTTTTCAGGAAAATCGATACGTTTAATTCTTACGTCAACGACACGAATACCTAAAGACTGTGCTTTTTTATCAATATTGCTAGTCAGTAAAGCCATTATCTGAGTTCTATCCTCAGCAATAACTTCCTGTACAGTACGTTTTGCAAACTCATTACGTAAGCCGTCATCCACCATACGATAAATCAATGAAGCAGCATTTTGCTCACGTCCACCGGAGGTAGCCGGAAAATACTTAGCTTCATCAATAATTCGCCACTTAACAAATGAATCAACAACCATATGTTGCTTTTCTTTCGTTAAAAAACGAACTGGACGTTGATCAATCGTTAAAATACGACCATCGAGTTTTTTAACTTCATTAAATGGGTAAGGTAATTTGAAATGTAAACCCGGTTTAAAACCGACTTTATCAATTTTACCGAACGCCAGAAGAATCGCTTTTTCACGTTCATCAACAAAAAAAGTACAGCTATAAACAACCACTAATACTAAGGCAATTACAATGCCGACTATTTTATTCATTATCTTGCCTCCCTTGTACGTGTAGAACGATTTCTAAGATCAATATCAAAATCACTATCTCGTGGATTATCCATCAGACCACTTGCATTTCTCACTGTATTTCGAGCGGTGCCTGTATTCTCTAACATCTTATCCAGCGGTAAATAAATCATATTATTTCCACCTTCAACATCCACCATAATTTTACTGGATTGAGAAAGTACTGATTCAACAGTTTCTATATACATACGATCACGTGTAACGCCAGGGGCTTTACGATACTCGTTGTATAGACTAGTAAAACGTTGTGCATCACCATCTGCTCGCGCAACCACTTCTTGCTTATAAGCTTTAGCCTGCTCTAACATTTTTGCAGCTTCACCACGAGCCGTAGGTAAAATCTCATTACGATAAGCTTCAGCCTGATTCTGTAATTTATCCTCGTCTTCGACAGCTTTAGTTACATCGTCAAATGATGCTTTTACCGCTTCAGGTGGCTTAGCTTCCTGCATATTTACACGAACAATAAGTAAACCTGATTTATAGCTATCGAGTATTTGCTGAGTTGTTTCCTGAGTGCTTACCGCGATATCTTCACGGCCATCACCAAATACATAATCCATTGTGCTACGGCCTACGTGCTGACGAAGCGCACTTTCAGAAGCTTCAGCCAGAGTACGCACGGGACTACGCATATTGAAGAAATAATTTTCTGCGCTACCTATCTGGTACTGAATCGTTATTTCAATATCAATTATATTCTGGTCCTGCGTCAACATTGTGCCATTATGTGAATATTCATGAATATTACTCACATCAACTTTTAACACTTTCTGTATTGGTGCTGGAAAATGCCAGTGCAAGCCTGATTCAACTGTGTAGGAGTGCTTACCGAAAGTTAGTACCACACCGCGCTCAGCTTCTGCAATTTTATAGGTGCCGGTCAATAACCAGATCACCGCCGCTATTGCTACTAATGCAATAATGCCAGCTGAATTGTTTCCAGAAGATGCTCCACGATTACTACCACCGCCTGAACCACCTAACACGCCGTTAAGTTTGCCCATGAACTTCTTGAATACTTCATCCAGATCTGGCGGGCCATCGTTACCACCATTACCACCACGGTTACCCCATGGATCTTTATTCTTATTTCCACCCGGCTCATTCCAAGCCATTAGCGACTCCAACTATTATCAATTTTTAAGAAAACGGATTGTAACCTGTCTGTCACAGAAACAGAAGGCATGTATGCGGGATTTAATTAGCGCAGTCTAATAAACTGCTGGTGCCACATAATCATCTGGCAGTAACAGGTGCTCTGACACCGATTCACGGCTTGCCATCTGTAAAAGGTCACGCCTGGGGATATTAATTTGTAAAATAAACTGCCCCTGATCATTGATCTGTTCATCTTCTACCGCATTTATACCATATAAAAGCGCTCGCACCCTGCCCTCTGCAGGTGAAAGACATAAAGCCCCCTGTACCACATCCTGCTTGAAATGATCGGCTAGCACCTGGTGAATTAAATCTAAGCCCTTATTCTGGATCGCGGAGACCCAGATGCGTTTGACATTGCCCTGTTCATCACGGTCAATACGTGGCTCAATTTCCAGGCGGTCAATTTTATTCATTATCTGAATCTGCGGCACTTTCATGGCGCCAATTTCTTTCAAGACGCTCTCCACTGCTTCAATATTATCCATACGCATATCGTCAGAGGCGTCGATAATATGAAAAAGTAAGTGCGCTTCTTCGGTTTCCTGCAGAGTTGAGCGAAATGAATCAACCAGATCATGGGGTAAATGACGTATGAAACCCACTGTATCCGCGAGAATAATTTCACAGCTATTATCAACTTTTAGCTTTCTTAAAGTCGGGTCTAATGTAGCAAACAGCTGATTCTGCACATAAACATCCGCATTGGTCAGGGCATTAAACAGGGTTGACTTACCCGCGTTGGTATAACCCACAAACGCCACGGCAGGCACTTCTGCTTTACGTCTGGCACTTCGCCCCTGTTCTCGTTGTTTACGCACTTTTTCTAAACGTTTATTTATTTGCCTGATACGCATACCGAGTAAACGACGGTCAGTTTCTAACTGAGTTTCACCGGGACCTCTTAATCCAATACCCCCTTTCTGACGCTCAAGGTGGGTCCAGCCTCTTATAAGTCGAGTTGATAAATGTTTAAGTTGCGCCAGTTCAACCTGCAGCTTACCTTCAAAGGTGCGAGCTCGTTGGGAGAAGATATCTAAAATCAAACCGGTTCGATCTAATACCCTGCATTGAAACAAAGCTTCGAGGTTTCTTTCCTGAGACGGGCTAAGTGAATGATTAAACAAAACCAGTTCAATATCATTGGCCTCAACCAGCTGGGCAATTTCATCAGCTTTCCCCCTGCCAATAAAGTATTTGGCATCGGGGATTTTACGGCTGGAAGTAACTATATCACGCACGTTTGCACCTGCGGATTTTGCAAGTTCTTCAAATTCAGTGATGTATTCGCGTTGATTTTCAGCGTTGAGATCAAGGTGAACAAGTATGGCCTGCTCGCCAATACCGGGACGATCGAACAATGTTAATTCTCTTTTAGAGTAAATAGAATGCCCACATTATACACGTAATGGGAAAACCATATCCCTGCATTGATAGAAACACCAGGGTGTTACACCTTATCCATCGGAATCAATAAGTAGCGGAAGCTAAGGCGCAGCACTTAACTCAATGAAATAAGCATTTACAGATTGAATACATTAAGTTACAGGCATAATAAAGGCCGCCACTGGCAGCCTTATTATAAACAATATAAGTTGTATTTATACGTTACCAACACCGCTAGCGTTATCACCATTGCCGTTGTTGCCATTGTCACGATCATCTTCATGTGTATTAGCCCAGCGTATTGCTCTGGCCGGTACGATGGTGGAAATAGCATGTTTATATACCATCTGGCTTACCGTGTTTCTTAACATTACGGCAAATTGATCAAATGATTCCACCTGCCCCTGAAGTTTAATACCGTTAACAAGATAAATTGAAACAGGTACTCGTTCTTTACGTAGCGCGTTAAGGAAGGGTTCTTGTAATGATTGCCCTTTTGACATGGCCTTTCTCCCAGACATTTGTTGTAATTTTATTTACATGCTCTTAATAAAACATGTTTATTTATTATTAGACTCTAACATTGCGTCTATGACGCATATTTCAAGGCTATAAGAGAAGATCATAGTAAATTTTTTAGTTTTTTCAGTATTTTTAGATAAATGGCCTGATTAATATCAAAAAAGTTAGCGTTTTTCTCTTTACGTAACCAGGTCAACTGACGTTTGGCTAATTGCCGCGTAGCAATGATTGCCTTCTCCGTCATTTCTTCATACGTACTTAAACCATCAAGATACTCCCACGCCTGGCGGTAGCCCACACAACGCATTGAGGGCATATCAAGGTTCAAATCACCACGAGCTCTCAATGCTTCGACTTCTTCTATAAAGCCGAGTTCCAACATTTTATGAAATCGCTGTGAAATACGTTGTTTTAATAAATCTCTATCTTCAGGAAAAAATGCAATTTTCAGCAAATTATAAGGCAACGTTTGCGAGCTTTGTAATTGCCAGAATTCAGTTAAGGTTTTGCCACTGATTTCATAAACCTCAAGAGCTCGCTGAATTCGTTGCGGGTCATTAGGGTGTATACGCTGTGCGGATACCGGGTCTATTTTGGCTAATCGCTCATGCATTTTCTGCCAACCATTACTTTCAGCATCCGCCTCCAGTTGGGTTCTTATCTCATCATCGGCTTTTGGCAGTTCCGACAAACCTTCCTGCAAGGTTTTGTAATAAAGCATTGTGCCACCAACTAATACCGGTGTTTTCCCACGACTTATAGTGGCTTTGATTTCTCTTAAAGCATCTTCTCTGAAATTAGCAGCTGAATAAGATTCTGCAGGGTCGATAATATTAATCAGTTTATGTGGTGCACGTGCCAGTTCCCGGGCATCTGGCTTTGCAGTACCAATATTCATATCACGATATACCAGCGCAGAGTCTACACTGATTAACTCACAACCAAACTGCTCAACACATTCGATTGCCAGATTAGTTTTACCTGCCGCAGTTGGGCCCATTATGAAAATAATGACAGGGCTATCGGCCGGCGCATTGCTCGGTGGCTGAATAATTAAATCACTCATAAAAAAGTCGTAAGTCGTAAGTCGTAAGTCGTAAGTCAAAATCAAAAGCTTTTTTCAGGCGCCTGCGGCGCCTCTACTTTGATTTACGACTTAAGACTTATGACTTACGACTATGTTTATTGCCCTCGCATAAACCATTTGTCAATTGCATCTAAAGTAAACTCTGTCCAGGTCGGTCTGCCATGATTACACTGACCGCTGCGTTCAGTCGTTTCCATATCCCGTAACAAAGCGTTCATTTCCGGAATCGTTAAACTTCGATTAGCTCTTACGGAGCCATGGCATGCCATGGTGCCTAACACCGTATTTATTGCGTTTCGAATACGTTCTGAATTGCCATAACTTAATAAATCTGAGAGCACGTCTCTTACTAATGTTTCTGCATCCGCTCTAGCCAGAATAATCGGTATTTGTCTAATTTGAATACTTTCAGGCCCACTTCGATCAATTTCAAATCCCAGTTCTGTAAAAATATCAGTTTGATCTTCCGCCAGACTGGCCTCTTTTTCACTCAGACTCATACCAATCGGTACTAATAAAGGTTGAGAGGCTAAATTACCCTGCTGCATATCCTGCTTCATGCGCTCATAGGTAATCCGCTCATGTGCCGCATGCATATCAACAACCACCAGGCCATTGGCGGTTTGCGATAAAATATAAATTCCATGTAACTGGGCAATCGCAAAACCCAGTGGCGGAATTTCCTCTGACTGCTCTGTGTTTTGTAAGGAATCGTTGACAGGCAAACCACGAGATAAATTTGCATAAGCTTTTATCTGCTCATTCACTTCAAGCGCCATTCCACTTTGTCGCGTCGGCCCGCCATAATTTGAAATACCAGACATTGAGGTCTGCTGTGGCGACAATGATGAGGAAAGCGGGTTATTTAAAGCAGAACCTACAGCTGTAAGCTCACTATTTTGCTGCGTCTCTGGCCTAACATCTGCCAGTGCTTTATGAATGCCTCTAAATAAAAAATCATGTACTAAACGGCCTTCACGAAATCGAACTTCATGTTTGGTTGGGTGCGCATTTACATCCACCATAGCCGGGTCGAGCTCCAGAAACAAAACATAAGCCGGGTGTCGCCCGTGATATAAAACATCCTGATACGCCTGTCGCACAGCATGAGTCACTAACTTATCGCGAATGGTTCGTTCATTAACAAAAAAATACTGCATATCTGCTGTAGATCTTGAAAAGCTGGGTAAAGCGATCCAGCCATGTAGCTTTAAATTAGCTGCCTCAAAACACATATATTGTGACTGCTCAATAAACGCTTTACCACAAACTTCAGCAATACGCTGTTCCATTGATTTTTGATCATGCGCAGCTCGCCAGTGCTTTATTGCTCTCTGGTTATGATTCAGCGTCACATCAACATTAAAATGACTCAAAGCAATGCGTTTAACGACATCTTCCAGATGATTAAACTCAGTTTTTTCAGTCCGTAAAAACTTGCGTCTTGCGGGCACATTATAAAATAAATCTCGCACCTCTATGGTTGTGCCAAAACTGTGAGCCGCGGGTATTACTTCTGCACTCTGTTCATCCTGACCCTGAACTTTAAAACCTTCCGCTTCTTTCTGCCGAGAGATAATACTCATGCGGCTAATTGAGGCAATACTGGGTAAAGCCTCTCCACGAAACCCCAGACTTTTTACATGTTCCAGATCATCAAGATTTCGTATTTTACTGGTTGCATGACGGGATAAAGCAAGAGCCAGGTCTTCTTTATGAATTCCCTGACCATTATCACGTATGCGAATTAACTTGGTGCCACCCTGCTCAATATCTATTTCAATTTTAGTAGAAGATGCATCGAGACTATTCTCTAATAACTCTTTAACAACTGACGCAGGGCGCTCAACCACTTCACCAGCAGCAATCTGGTTAATCAGTTGATTGGGCATTTGTTGAATACGATTTGACATTAAAACGTTATCTGAAAGAAAAAAAAGAGTTTAACAAGATTTCCATGGAAGACAAAGATCATACGATGCCATGGCGCATCTCCATCGGGGATGGACCGCCGTTGTTTGGCGCTCCGTCCCCTTATTGATGCCATCAAGAGTATTACGGAGTCGACACCTTATACTGTCAGCTCTTGGTGGTATGGATTAAGGGGACAGAGCGC
>JAPHRB010000046.1 GCA_026197015.1 Gammaproteobacteria bacterium
GCCTGCGCAAACGGGTGTTATCGGAACATTAGGCCCCATGGTAACTATTGTGTTGGCGGTATGGTTTTTGAATGAGCCTTTTACATTGTTTCATGCAGTTGGCATTGTTCTGGTTATTAGTGGCGTAACTGTTCTGGCGAGAGGGAGATAAATATATTATCTAACCGCATCTTGTTCCCACGCAGAACCGTGTGAACGAGACGAACAACAGATTGTTATGAGCTGAAAGAGATTGCACTGTTCAGGTGCATAGCCCTCGGGGAAAGGTCTTGTTTTTTAAGCCCTGTCCCCTAAGCCCATACCATCAAGAGCTGACAGGATAGCGATTCGACTCCGTAAAACTCTTGATGGCATCACAACAGGGGACAGGGCACCAAAAAGCGGTGACCTTTCCCCGAAAGAGATGATCATCGGTTATCAAATATGAATTTAGCTCTGATAAAGCAGGCTTAATTCCGTCTTTTCTTCTGAGCTTAATTCAGATGTTCGGCTTTTGTTTAATAGTTCCTGCAGGCGTTCGTCCTTGTGTTTTTTAAGCAGGTTCTTAAAAGCGTCTTTTAAGGATGCGAGTTGTGTGTCTTTCTTCGCTTCAGGTATATCTAGTTGCATGAGTTTGTTGATAACGGGAGCATCTTTAGCGTCTCTCCATCGTTCTAATAAAACAGAGGGTGAGTTCGTATCTGTTTGTATTATTGTTTTGTGTATTTGTATTAATAGATTTAACCCCGGCATATCAGATGACAAAAGTTGTTCGGGAATTTCGCATTCTCTGGCAAGTGAAGGGTGCTGTAATAATAGTGCAATAGCCAGACGGGTAGGGGTCATACTTATCTGGTGTTTTGGAGATACAGATTTAATGTTGTAATTATTTGTCAATGGTTTGTTATTAGATTCAGGTATATGTTGTTGTAAACTTGAACTTGATAAACCAATCATTTTTGAAAGTTGATTAACTAACAGGTCTTTAAATACACCATCTTCAATTTTACTAATTAAGGGTTTGGCCTTTTCTGAAAGTCGGCCGCAACCATCTGCAGAAGATAAATCAAGGTCTTCTGATAAGTGCTGCAGCATAAAATCTGAAAGAGGTGTCGCATTACTTAAACGTTGTTCGAATGCTTGCTGCCCCTCTTGCCTGACTAAGGTGTCAGGGTCTTCGCCATCTGGTAAGAATAAAAATCTTGCCTGTATACCATCGCGTAATACAGGGAGTGAGTTTTCTAATGCTCGCCATGCTGCTTTTTTACCTGCGGTATCTCCGTCATAACAAAAAATTAATTCAGGAACGATACGAAATAGTTTGGATATCTGTGTTTCTGAAGTAGCCGTGCCCAGTGTAGCTACCGCATATTTGATTCCATGTTGTGCAAGTGCAACAACGTCCATATAACCTTCAACAATCACAATTCGTTTTAAATCTTTTACTGATTGCCTTGCTTCATATAAGCCATATAACTCTTCGCCTTTATGAAATACAGGGGTTTCAGGGGAGTTTAAATATTTGGGTTCCCCTTTATCCAGTATGCGACCACCAAAACCAATTGTACGACCACGTCTGTCTCGAATAGGAAACATTATACGATCACGAAAACGGTCATAATGTTTCTGAGGATTTTTTTCGATGCTCAGACCTGACTTTAGGCAGGCGGTTTTATCTTTTTCGCTCAAGCCTAACTGCCCTAGCGTGAAATCCCAGCTATCAGGTGCGTAACCCATTTGAAAGTCTTTTGCTATTTCACCACTTAAGCCGCGCTGTTTTAAATATTCTACCGCACGAGGTGTTTTTTTTAGTTCATTGGCGAAGTTGATAGAGGCTTTTTCTAAAATTTCATAGAGTGGTTTTTTATCATCTTGCTGGGGGTTAAAACTACCCTGTTCGCGAGGTACGTCGAGATGATACTCGGCGGCAAGTACTTCAATTGCATCTACAAAGTCAAGACGCTCGTATTCCATTATGAAACCAAGTGCAGTGCCATGGGCTCCACAGCCAAAACAATGATAAAATTGCTTACTTTGACTAACAGTAAAAGAAGGGCTTTTTTCATTATGGAAAGGGCAGCAGGCGATATGTTCTTTACCACGCTTTTTTAAGGCGACACGGGAGTCTACTACGTCGACTATGTCAGCACGATTGATAAGGTCGTCAATGAATTGTTGGGGTATACGGCCAGCCATGTGGCTATTTTGCCACAGAGCCGAACATAACACAGAGTTTTTGTTAACCAGGAGTGCTTAATAAGCTGATATGTTTTAATTATGTGTCTGTTTTAAGGCTTTCTAACAAATAATATAACTGGTTGAGTTCTTAATCGTAAGTTAAGTTAGATTTACTATTCGACTGGGATGCTAAAGTTTGTCTAGATTGAATCATCACCAGCCTGAGGGCATCAATGTAGGGCACTACACCATTTTTAATCATAATACTTCTACCTGTTTTGCTGTGTGCAAAACGAATAAAATCCTTAACCTGTTTTGCATGGGGGCTCAGTGGATTAAAGGTTATATAAAGAGGTCTGTATAAAACATAACGACCGCTTTTGATAGTGTCATAATTTGGTTGTTTATTGTTCAGGCTTAATATTTTAACCTGTCTTAATCTTGCGCTGCTCACACCAGTAATGGCAAGCGCATTAATATCTGACTCAACGGCTTTCTCAATTGGCCCGCTTGATTTGAATTTTTTTGAATGTGGGAAGTCCATATTTGTATCAGAAAATATTAAAGAACGTATTGAGTAACCTACGCCAGAAATTTTACCTTTTCGGGTTAACAATTTTATTGGGGCATCATGACCGCCAACGGATTTCCAGTTTGTGATTTCACCAGTATATATTTTCCTAACCTGCTCAAGAGATAAATTATTTATAGGGTTGTCAGGATGCGTAATAACGGCTAAGGCATCCCAGGCAACGGGTTCAAAACCGACTTTTTCTTCTTCAAGGTTCCCTGGCAAATAATATCTGCAAGCACCTCCAAAGTCTGCCGATAATTTTGAAACATCACGAATGCCACGTGTTGCTCCGCCACCTTGTAAGTTTATGTCTATTTTTTTAGAGTCGCTGTATGCTTTAGCAAGGCGAGTCATATAAGATTTTTTACTTATGCCGCAACCTACCCAGTTAAGAATGTTTTCCTGAGAGTAAAGCGAGCTTGAATAAAATATGAAGATGCAGCTAGAAAATTGTAAAAAGAAATGACGCAATGGAAGCTCCTTATATACCTTGAAGATACATATAAGCAAGAATCACCATGCTGTTTTATATTAATCTCCGAACATAAAAGATAGCACATAAATAAAGTAAATCAATTAATGCCGGCAATTCAGGGTCAATATTAGTCGTTGCTTAATTGGATAAAAATATAGCTTGTATAAAAAAACTCCCCCAAACGGGGGAGGAAAACGTTTCCAGTTTATTTATAGCTATTAAAATATTGCTAATAACTGTAATGACAACCTGTCATCAAGATTATCAGCAATCAGGTTTGCTGCTTGAGTATCAGTAAAGCCGGGGGCATCCTGATTGCGTATTTCATAGTTGAAAGTGACGCGGGTTTTCTTGTTAAAGAAATATTGCGCACCCAGAGTAACTGTATCGAAAACACGTTCACCGTTTACAGTTTCAGTTGCTCTGTTTAATACATCATAACGAATATCCAGCTCCAGTTTTGGTAATACCTTGTAGCCGAAATCCAGGTAATAACCATCAGACTTATCGTCAGTGAGCACATTTATGGTGGCAGTGGTTGTATCGGCATTGTTTCTAGAGCCAGGAACCGCTCCGCCGTCAGAACCATTAAAGATCATACCATCTGCTGTCATGTATTCAGCTGCTGCGCGATACTTGCCCTTAAGAAAAGTGAAACCTGAACCATTACGAGTACGGTCATATTCACCAGCACCTGAGGTAGTTAAGGTACGAGTCCCATTCTGGTTCCATGCGAATATTTTAAGTCCTTCGCGACGTGCTCCTTTGCCGCCATAAACAAGTTCAGACGACCAATATATGTATGTGTCTTTGTTGTTGTCATTATCAGTCCGGTTTATACCATTTCCATTTCCATACATTACAGCATAACTGTGTTCCCAGTCGTTTACCTTGAATGTATCAAATACCTGGATACCCTGATCTCGGAAGGCGCCAACGGAGCCATTTGGTCCATTAGCATTTGTAGTCGGGGCGGCAATGCCGTCTCCGTCGGTGAAGCGTTCAAGCATCATCTGATCAGTCATACTGGTAAAGTTTACATAGTTAAATACGTGAATAGCCTGTAAACCTTCTTCAGATGTCGGTGTTTTAAATTGCCCAACTCGAATACGCGCGCCAGGGATATGATTTAAAGTGATGCTGGCGTCAGTTAATGCGACACCTGTATTACCAAGTTTAGTTATTCCGTTGTGGCCAAATTCTGCTAGAAAGAAGTAGTTAACTTTGTCATCAAGAGGGAAGCCTGTGCCTCGTACACCAACACGTGCACGGCGAATATTAAACGATTCATTAGACTTGTTATCTGGTTTGATCATATTTGGAGACATGTTCTGTCCGCCAAATGGTGTACCTGCCGGTAATTTTGTGCCATCAGTTTTCTGGTATTCAGGTTGTATAAATCCCCAGACTTTTGCACGTGACGATGTGCCCGGGCTTTCTGTGCCTTGTAATGACAACCAGTTGGCTGCATATGTGCTTGTGCTAATTAATGACAAACCAGTCAATAATACTATTTTTTTTATATTCATTAATATTTCCTCATGATACATATTAAGGCTTAATCAGAGTGTAACCCTGAGCTGTTAAATCTAAAATTCGCACAACACCTGCGCTAACAGGTGTTGCCTGTGAAAGCAGTTCGGGTTTATGGCCTAATTGTTTTGTAAAAGCTGCAATGGTGTTTTCGCATGCAGAAAACTGGATGCCCGATTCGCTCAAACCGCTAATACGTGACTGATTACTATTGCCTGACATTAAGAGTCTAAGACCAGGACCAAATGCAACGATTTCAATATCAACCTTATCCTGACCATAATGTTTGATCAGGTTTCCGGCGACATTTAAAACCAGAGTTTGTTTGAATGGATTTGGGTCGCTTATCTGGAGAACAACGCGCTTCTCAGCGAATGGCTTGCTAGTGCTATCAGCATTAACAGTCATTGATGCCATGCTCAGCAGTAGCATGAAAATTAGAGTTATTGATTTCATTTTTTTATTAACCTCCTCAGGTTTAATTTTGATTTAGGTAATAGATGAAACTTGTAGAAAAAATATTCCAATTAGTTTAATTAAATCAATGAATTAGATAGTGCTAATTTAGTTATTTTCTAATTAATTATTTAATTTAAATTAAATGGAATAAAAACCAGAACAAATGTATCTTTAATTAGTAACTCAATTTGTTTGAAGGATATTTAAGAGTGTGCAGTGAATATATTTAAACTAGCGTGTCGCAAGGTGGGGCTCGTTAGACGCATAGAGTTAAGTCGTCCAAAGCTTTATCGAATGGCATATGCCTGGTCGCATGATGCCATGCTGGCTGATGACCTGGTGCAGGAAACCCAGATGTTGGCACTTCAAAAAATAGAGCAGTTGAAAGACGATGCGGCTTTTGATGGTTGGGTTTATACTATTTTAAATAACGTCTGGTTGGGTTATTTAAGAAAAAGCAGGCCCAGTGAAGATATTGAGCGAATTGTAATTGCAGATAACAATACACCAGAACATGAAATGCTGGTAAATCAGGTTGACCTGATGGTGCGTAGTGCCATGACAGGCCTGCCTAATGCACAGCGTCAGGTTGTTAGTCTGGTTGATCTGGAGGGACTTAGTTATAGTGAAGTAGCTAGTGTATTACAGGTGCCTATTGGTACAGTGATGAGTCGTCTGAACAGGGCAAGAAGTGCGCTAGGTAAGTGCATTAAAAAAAATCGTTTGGAACAACAAAATAAAACACATGTGGCATTAAAAGCACAGGAAAGCAATGCAGACAATATATTGAGAGTGGTGAAATAATAATGGAATTTTCTACAGAAATTATACATGCCTATGCAGATGGTGAGCTGCAAGGCGGTGAAAAAACAGAGTTTGAAAAAGCCTTATTGACTGATACAAAACTACAGCAAACTCTTGATGATTTATACGCGTTAAAGGCACAGTTACAACATGCATACCAGAATGTGAAACCACCTGTTAAACAACAGGTTTCAAATGGTAGCTATCGTATGCTGGCGTCTGTGGCTCTTTTAGTTATTACGTTTACAGGCGGCTGGTTTACTAGTGATGTACTGAGCAATCGTATGGGTATGTCAGATGAAAGTTCGGTAAACCCGGCAATGCAAGTGCTTGCTGAAAAACCCGGCAAGTATATTTTGCATATTAGCGTGAATGATAATAAGAAATTTAAACAAACCCTTGATCAGGCAGAAATGTTATTAGCTAATTATCAAAATATTGATCAGGGTATACAATTAGAAATTATTGCCAACGCAGGGGGGCTTGATTTGTTTCGTGAAAACGCCTCTCCCTATTCGCAACGAGTAAAACATTTGAGTAATGAATATCCAAATATTAAATTCATCGCTTGTAGTAATGCGGTAGAGCGCCTACGTAAAGAAGGTATTGAGCCTGAAATGATCAATTCAGTACATCATGGTGTAACTGCAATTGAGCAGGTTGTTAAACGCGTACATGAAGGCTGGTCATATATCAAAATTTAATTTTTATTTCCTGTCGCAATATTGGTGAGATTGTGTAAAGCATTTTTCATTTTTTTTGAAACATTATCTCTATCTTTTATGTTGTGACGGGAAGTTATAAATGAAGGATCATTGTAACTTAGCCATACCTGACCAGTTTCATCTTCCCATGCTAGTGCTTTCATAGGCAAATCTATACCTGAAGTTTGTTGAGATGTAAAAAACTGACTACCTAATTCAGGATTTCCAAAAATAATAAGCTCGGTAGGTCTGAGTGTAATGCCAATTTCTTTAGCGCGCTCGCTATGGTTCCAGCGTGTGACAACAGTAATACCTTTCTTTTTTAATGCAGCTTCTAGTCGGTTTATAGTCTCATTAGTATTAAACTTGCTGGCTTTATTTATTAAGCCAGCAGGCCCGGCGTGACTTAATGCATTGATAGTTAATAAAATTAGAAGTGTAATAACAGATAGTAATGGTTTGTTCATAAGTTTCTCATTTTTTAAGGTTAAACACGTAATATAAAATATATGCATACGTGAAATATATCAACATGAAGTTTGCATAAAAAATATATGGAATAAAAATTATTCTGTAACGTCTATATATGGATAATCAAAATTAAAAATAATATAGCTGGAGATTAAATATGATTAAAAAATCCGTATTAAAAATGTTTACTGCATTGTTGTTGCTAATGTTTTCGTCAATGGTTAGCGCAAAAGATGCTGGTCATGGTCATGATTATCGTACCTTTAATGTTAATGGTAATATAGGTTATGGAAATATAAAAGATTCATACGACTCGGATCTGGTTATGTACCTGGCGGGTAATCAGTTTATGGTTATGGAAGAGTTAATAAAGGACTTTCAATCTAAGAACCAGAGTATTAAAACCGTTTATGTTGAAACAATTCCGCCGGGACAGATTTTAAAGAAACAATTATTAAAGCAGGGTGAAATAAATGGAGCCAAAACATCTATGACGCCTGACTTGTATGCAAGTGTAAATATAAATCATCTTAAAAAATTAAATAAAAAAGGGTTGCTTAATAATTATATTATTTATACACATAATAAACTTGAGTTAATGGTGGCTGAAGGCAACCCAAAGAATATTAAAGGTGCCGAAGATTTAGGAAGAGGTGATCTTGTGCAGTCACATCCAAATCCTTTAACAGAGGGAATTTTTAAGTTTTATGGTAGTGAGATGTTAAAAGATCTGGGTATTTATGAAAAGGTAACGGCAGATAAAAAATGCAAAAAATGCTGGGCAGTGCCTCAGAAAACCTGGTTTACTGAGCGTCATCATCGCGAAACGCCTTATCGTATTGAAAATAATCAGGCAGATGTGGGTATAGTCTGGACGTCTGAAGTTGCGCACGCAAAAGCGGAGGGGCGTAAAATTGATGGCGTGGCAATTAAGGCGCCTTACAACAAACAAGATAAGGTTGCATACGCTATTGGTATAATGAATAAAGCTAAAAACACTGAAAATGCGAAAATGTTTTTAGCTTATCTGGCAACACCAGCTGCGCAGAAAATATATGCATCATATGCATTTGTTCCAGCTACAGAAGATGAGCTAAAAATTAAAACTTTTTAAGGAAGCTTAAAGTGTACAGTAATAACTGTAGGTGTGAGTTCTGGGTTCACCCTACAGTTATTTCTTGATTCATCTGGATAAGAACTGGTTGATTTCGGCAGCTGCCTGGCGACCTTCATTGATTCCCCAAACAACTAAAGACTGACCGCGACGGCAATCACCCGCTGCATAAACCCCTTCTATACTGGTGGCGTACTTTCCATATTCGGCTTTGTAGTTTGAGCGTTCATCATATTCAATTTCTAGCGCATCACTTACATAGTGTTCTGGGCCCAGAAAGCCCATTGCCAGTAATACTAAATCAGCTGGCCAGTCTTTTTCAGAGCCAGCGACTTCCTGCATTTTCCATTGTCCGGTCTCTTCATCACTTTGCCATTCAACTTCAACGGTTTTAACGCTAGAAATGTTTCCGTCAGTACCCGTAAAACCTTTGCTTAGTACACAGTAAGTACGAGGGTCTTCTCCCTGAACTTTTTTCGCTTCTTCGTGACCATAGTCTACACGATAGATATGAGGCCAGGCGGGCCACGGATTATTTTCAGCGCGAGCTTCAGGTGGCACTGGCATTAACTCGAAGTTAACAACAGACTTGCAGCCATGGCGTAATGAGGTACCAATACAGTCAGTACCGGTATCTCCACCACCAATAACAACAACATGTTTATCTTTGGCGTTAATATAGTTACCGTCTTGAAGATTTGAATCTAACAGGCTTTTTGTATTTGCAGTCAGAAAGTCCATTGCAAAATGAACACCATTTAAATCACGACCATCTACGGGTAAGTCGCGGGGTGTGGTTGCGCCCGTTGCAAATAAAATGGCATCAGTAGTTTGTTTTAACTCTTTAATATCAATATTGTTACCCACATCAGCATTTGTTTTAAATTCAATGCCTTCGTCTCTCATTAACTGAACCCGGCGATCAATAATGCCTTTGTCGAGTTTCATGTTGGGTATACCGTACATTAACAGGCCGCCAATGCGGTCAGCGCGTTCATAAACAGTAACCGTATGGCCTGCCCGGTTTAATTCCTGTGCCGCCGCCATGCCTGCAGGGCCTGAACCTACAACGGCTACTTTTTTACCACTACGAGTTGCAGGTGCCTGAGCTGTAATCCATCCTTCATCAAATGCACGGTCTACAATTGCGCATTCAATGTTTTTAATAGTTACTGCAGGACTGTTTATGCCTAATACACATGAGCCTTCACAAGGCGCGGGACAGACACGGCCAGTGAATTCTGGAAAATTATTAGTATGATGTAAACGTTCATTAGCGTCTTGCCAGCGATCGTTGTACACCAGATCGTTCCATTCAGGGATTAGATTATCAACCGGGCAGCCATCATCTGACTGACAGAAAGGAATGCCGCAATCCATGCAACGAGCGCCCTGTGTAACAAGGTGCTGGTTATCATGTTCGGTATAAATTTCACCAAAATCTTTCAGACGTTCAGTTACGTCACGATACGGTTCAGTCTTGCGTTCGAATTCTTTAAAACCTGTAATCTTACCCATACTTTGTTTCTAACCTTTTTTAAAAAGCATTGTTGTCCGCAAATAAACGCAAATGTTTGTGGTTTGTGCGCCAGTGTCGTTTAACATATTAATAATGCTTTTGATTCTATTCGCGTTAATTCGCGGAAAAACTGCTTTTAATTCTTTAGCTTTAAGCTGCGTTCGCTTTCTTTTTCTGTTCTTCAAGAACGCGTTTGTAATCTGTTGGCATTACCTTAACAAACTGACTTAACGCTCCGTCCCAGTCTTTTAATAATCGTTCTGCTACAGCAGAGCCAGTATATTTAAGATGGTTTTCAATCATTGTTTTAAGTTCGTTTATATCTTCAGCCACAGAAACAGTTTCTAATTCAACCATCTCCATATTGCACCTGGTTGACATGTCGCCCGCATGATCCCAGATATAAGCGATGCCGCCACTCATGCCAGCAGCAAAGTTACGTCCGATAGCACCTAACACAGCAATTCGACCGCCAGTCATATATTCACAACCGTGGTCACCAATGCCTTCAACAACAGCGGTTGCACCAGAATTTCTCACGCAGAAACGCTCAGCTGCGATACCGTGGAAATAGGCCTCACCAGATGTTGCACCGTACAAACATACATTGCCGACAATAATGTTTTCTTCAGCCACAAAAGTTGTATTTTTAGCTGGCGCCACAATCACCCGGCCGCCGCTTAAACCTTTGCCTACATAATCATTAGCATCGCCTTCAACTTCAATAGTGATGCCACTGGCGAGGAATGCGCCTAATGACTGACCCGCAGAACCACTCAATTTAATATTGATGGTGCCGTCAGGTAATAAGGCCGAGCCATATTTCTTGGCGACTTCATTTGATAACATGGTTCCTACAACACGGTTTGTATTAATAACCGGTAAGTCGATGTTAACGATTGTGCCGTTGTCTAATGCGTCTTTTGATAATTCGATTAACTGATTATCTAATGCTTCATCTAAACCGTGATCCTGTTTAATGGTTTGGTGGACTTCAACATTTGCATGTGGTTTTTCCGCCGGTGTTAATAACATGCCTAAATCAATGCCAGTTTGTTTCCAGTGCTCAGAATCAGTCGCCTGCTCTAAACAATCAACACGACCAATCATTTCATTGATAGTACGGAAACCTAATTGCGCCATGATTTTTCGTAAATCTTCAGCCACCATAAACAGATAATTCACAACATGTTCAGGTTTGCCTTTGAACTTCTTACGCAACTCTTTATCTTGAGTTGCAATACCAACGGGGCAAGTATTTAAATGACACTTACGCATCATAATGCAACCCATGGTAATTAGTGGCGCAGTTGCAAAACCATATTCTTCGGCACCCAGTAATGCGGCCATGGCAACATCACGTCCGGTTTTCATCTGCCCATCGGTTTGAATAACAACGCGCGAACGTAGATCATTCATTACCAGCGTTTGATGGGTTTCAGCTACACCTAACTCCCATGGTAGACCTGCATGTTTGATTGAGGTGATGGGTGAAGCGCCGGTGCCACCGTCATGGCCCGCGATAACTATGTGATCTGCATGTGCTTTAGTTACCCCAGATGCAATTGTTCCAACACCATTTTCTGCCACTAACTTAACCGAGATGCGAGCAGCACGATTAGCATTTTTTAAATCGTGAATTAGCTGTGCTAAATCTTCGATAGAATAAATGTCGTGATGAGGTGGCGGGCTGATTAAACCTACGCCTGGTGTTGAATGACGTAAACGAGCAATCAAGTCATCAACCTTGGTACCCGGCAACTCTCCACCCTCACCAGGTTTTGCGCCCTGTGATACTTTAATTTGTAACTCGTCAGCGTTGGTGAGGTAATTAATTGTTACACCAAAACGACCTGATGCAACCTGTTTGATTGCCGAGCGACGTGAGTCGCCGTTTGGTTCAGGTATCCAACGAGCATCATCTTCACCGCCTTCACCTGTGTTTGATTTGCCGCCCATGCGATTCATGGCAATAGCTAAAGATTCATGTGACTCAGGTGAAATAGAACCAAAACTCATTGCGCCAGTTGCAAAACGTTTTACAATTTCTTTGGTTTCTTCAACTTCACTAATATCAATCGCCGGATTTACACCGGTTTTAAAATTTAACATGCCGCGAAGCGTACATTTTTTAGTATCTTCATTAGCAAGTTTAACAAAACGATCAAATGCGTTCTTGTCTCCACTGCGTGCTGCTTGCTGTAATGATGCGATGCTTTGTGGGTTCCACATATGTTTGTCACCCTGGGTGCGCCAGTGCATATCACCCTGGTTGGGTAAAATAGAAATATTCTTCTCGTTATAACCTAAAGCATGACGACGAATAGATTCTTCAGCAAGCACATCAAAACCAACGCCTTGAATGCGGCTCGCTGTGCCGTCAAAGCAACGCGCAATTACTTCATCCGCTAAACCGACTGCTTCAAAAATTTGTGCGGCTTTGTAAGATTGCAAGGTAGATATGCCCATTTTAGCAAATACTTTAAACATGCCTTTGCCAACGGACTTTCTATAACCATCAACAATTGTATCGTCGGTATTGTAAGTCTCAGAATCAAATAACCCTTTACGCTGGGCATTCCATAATGCTTCGAAAGCAAGGTATGGGTTAATGGCATCTATGCCATAACCAGTTAACAGGCAATGATGATGAACTTCTCGTGCTTCGCCAGATTCTAAAACTAAACCAATGCGGGTACGTAAATGTTTTTGTACCAGATGTTGATGAACTGCGCCAGTTGCAAGTAATGCACTTACCGGTACGCGACTATCAGAAATATTTCGATCTGATAATATAATTAAACTGTGGCCATCGTTGATAGCTTGTTCAGCTTCATCACATATGCGATCAATGGCTTTTGCTAAACCAGCCGTGTTTTCAGACTTGTCATAAGTCATGTCTAAAGTGGCCGTAGTCCAGCCACGGAAATCCATGTGTTTAAGTGAAGCTAGTTCTTCATTGGTTAGAATCGGATGTGGTATTAACAAACGATGCGCATGTTCTTCAGAACTTTCTAAAATATTTTTTTCAGGACCAATGTAACATTGCAAAGACATAACTACTTCTTCACGAATTGAGTCAATCGCAGGGTTAGTTACCTGTGCAAATAGTTGCTTGAAGTAATCATAAATCATTCGTGATTTATCAGACATACAAGCCAGTGCGGCATCGTTACCCATTGAGCCAACCGGGTCACGACCTTCTTTAACCAGAGGTAATAACATGAACTGCATGGTTTCAGATGTGTAACCAAATGCACGCATGCGCTCTATTAAGGTGTCCTGATTAAAACCGTGAGTTTCCTGTTTAGGCTCTAACTGAGAAAGCGAGATGCGCTGGTTTGATAACCACTGATGATAAGGCTGCTTTGTAGCAAACTCATGTTTTAATTCTTCATCGGGAATCATGCGTCCCTGGTCAAAATCTATGAGGAACATCTTGCCTGGCTGTAAACGTCCTTTAAACTTTACATTATCTGCATCAATAGGTAATACACCAACTTCAGATGCCATAACAACACGGTCATCATGTGTCAGGTAATAACGACTAGGGCGTAAACCATTTCTATCTAAAGTTGCACCAATATAACGGCCATCAGTAAATACGATTGAAGCAGGGCCATCCCATGGTTCCATTAATGCTGATTGATATTCATAAAACGCGCGTTTTTCATCAGACATGCTGGTATCGTTTTGCCATGCCTCTGGCACCATCATCATCACAGCTTCCTGTAATGAACGGCCACCCATTAATAAAAATTCTAAGACGTTATCAAAGCTACCGGAGTCAGATACGTCTGATTCAATAACCGGTAATATGCATTTGATGTCATCACCAAATAAATCACTTTCTGCGGTGCCTTCACGGGCTGTCATCCAGTTAGCATTGCCCAGGCGGGTATTGATTTCACCGTTATGACTCATGAAACGATTGGGTTGTGCACGATCCCATGAAGGGAAAGTGTTGGTAGAAAATCGAGAATGAACCATGGCTAAATGAGCCGTGAAATCAGCCGCCGCTAAATCGGTGTAAAAAGGCATCATTTGATCTGGGTTCAGCATGCCTTTGTAGAC
>JAPHRB010000042.1 GCA_026197015.1 Gammaproteobacteria bacterium
GTTAATTGGCGTTGCACTCCTTCTAACAATTCCATATTATATTAGTGTTTCAATGCTCGGACCAATTGATCATGGTGCTGTTTGGAGTGGATATTTAGGAATGCTTTTAATAAGTGCGGCCTTGACAAGCATTGGGTTGTTTGCCAGCAGTATTACGAATAATCAAATTGTTGCATTTCTTTTAGCTTTATTTATTGGAGTATTTTTTCTAATAATTTTTGATGTTTTAGCAAATAGTTTTACCGGTTCAATCGCTTACTTTTTCAATTATTTAAGTTTATCAACTCATTATGAATCAATCTCAAGAGGAGTAATTGATTCAAAAGATTTAATTTACTTTTTATCAATCACAAGGTCAGTTTGATTCTGAGGTTTATATCCAGTCATATTTTTATAGAATTTTTCAATTTCTATAAAATCAGAGGTTATATCACCTGTGGTTTCTAACACCTTACCCACTCCCAGTTTTTTGTTTTTATAATCAAGATAAGCAAGCACTAAAGGCACATTCGCACCATCTGCAATATGATAAAAGCCGGTTTTTAAACGCTCGGTTTTTGAGCGTGTACCTTCAGGCATGATACCCAGCACAAACTCATTTCTTTCCTGAAAAAGCGCTATATTTTTTTGAATAAAACCTGATGTCTTATCACGATCAATCGGCACACCGCCCATTGCCTTAAATATTGGACCAAATGGCCCCCAGAACATACTGTGTTTGGCAACCCAGTTAAGCGGCAGATCCATTGCCCACTTAGCCAGCATGCCCAGTATAAAATCCCAGTTACTCGTATGCGGGTAAGCTATTAGTACGTATTTATTATGGGCTGGCAACTGCTCATCTAATTGCCAGCCCATAATTTTTAATATCAATCTACTGAAACGCCTCATATATCTGTCATCTACTTTAAACTTTTGTTTCTAAATATGGTCTTTATTAACCAACAAATGATAAAATTTGTCAGCAAACTAAATTACAACCCATTAATGGAGAGACCTTTGTCGCAGCACACTGCAATTTCACAGCTTAAAGATTATATCGGCCAGCAAATACTTGGACAGTCCACACTTGTTGATAGACTCATTATAGCGCTTTTGGCAGATGGACACCTGTTAGTTGAGGGTGCCCCTGGTCTGGCAAAAACCCGTGCTATAAAAGTTTTGAGTGAAGGCGTTGAAGCTGAGTTTCATAGAGTACAGTTTACGCCAGACCTGCTACCCGCTGATTTAACCGGCACAGAAATTTACCGCCCTCAGGATGCCACTTTTCAATTTCAAAAAGGCCCCCTGTTCCATAACCTGATTCTTGCTGATGAGATTAACCGCGCACCGGCAAAAGTACAATCAGCCCTGCTTGAAGCCATGGCAGAACGGCAGATTACGGTGGGTTCTGTCACCTACCCATTACCCGAGTTATTTCTGGTAATGGCAACTCAAAACCCATTAGAGCAGGAAGGCACCTACCCATTACCTGAGGCCCAGCTAGATCGCTTTTTAATGCACGTGTTTGTTGATTACCCGAGTGCAGAAACAGAACGTGAAATTCTACAACTGACTCGCGCTGAGGCACGACAGGGCTTAAGTGAACCCGCCAAACCAACGCAAACTGTGTCTCAGAATGCATTATTCGAAGCACGTAATGAAGTATTAGACATTTATATGTCTGATGAACTGGAAAATTATTTATTACAACTGGTTCTCGCCACTCGAGATCCGGGGCGTTACGATGAAAAACTATCGGCCTGGCTTGAATATGGTGCTTCGCCTCGCGCATCCATGGCACTTGACCGATGCGCTCGTGCTCATGCCTGGCTCTCCGGGCGTGATTTTGTAGGCCCCGAAGATATTCAGTCGGTTGCCCATGATGTTTTACGTCACCGTATTATTTTAAGTTTTGAAGCTGAGGCTGAAGGTATAACTAAAGACCAGTTTATAGATGAGTTAATTTCTTTTATTGCCGTTCCATAAAAATGCCAAAAGACACGTCAAAAAATTCTGAAACCAATGCTGATGATGTAGTACGTATTAAACAATCTACTCTCATCTCATTAAACCGGGATGCCCGACAACTGCCATTAAATTCAGCCAGCATTCGGGCTCAGTTTAATGGCCAATATTTATCGACCTTTAAAGGCCGGGGCATGGAGTTTGATGAATCACGCCCCTACCAGCCAGGAGATGATATTCGTGCTATGGACTGGCGTGTCACCGCCCGTACCGGCAAAGCCCACTCAAAGGTTTTTCGTGAAGAACGGGAACGTCCGGTTTTATTATGGGTAGACTATCGTCAACCTATGTTTTTTGGTACACAGCAACATTTTAAATCTGTACTCGCCTCAAAAGTAGCTGCTCTTTTAGCCTGGAGCACAGCACATCATGGCGACAGACTCGGTGGACTAATTTTTTCTGAAACCGAACATATTGAACTTCGCCCAAGTAGAGGCAAATCTGCAAGCCTGCATTTTATTAAACAGTTAGCCCAGCATTCCGCCTGGAATAACAAAAACAGACAATCAGTACACACTAAAAGCGCAGCCGACGCACTGAGTCGGTTACAGCGCGTAAATAAACCCGGCTCACTTATTTTTTTAATCAGTGACTTTCGTAATATGGATGAGCTGGGCTGGGCTAAATTATCTCAGTTAAGTCGACACTCGGACGTGGTATTAATTTCAACCTACGACCCGTTAGAACAGCAACTACCGCCCGCCGGTAATTACAAAATAAGTGATGGCAAAAAAGAGCTTAATCTAAACACCTATAACAAAAAACAAAGACAACAGTATCAACAGCGTTTTTTAAACCAGCAATCGCAATTAAAAAACACCAGCATGAAAATGGGTATGCATTATTTGAACATTTCTACTGCTGATGAAATACTGCCTACATTACAAAAACAACTCGGTTTAAAGTCGCCTGTTAGAAGATCACCTGTTAATAAATCAGGAGTCAGTGAAAAATGAATGAATTGCCACTTCGCGACATTCACTTACCTGATGCCGTAAGCTGGTGGCCACTAGCCATCGGTTGGTGGCTTTTGCCATTGTTAGTTTTATTGATTACATTTGCGATTTATAAACTTATTAAGTATAAAAAACAAAATAGAAAAATTGCCTATAAAAAAATAGCATTAAATGAATTAAAAAACTTACGTCTGCACTATAAAAACAATGACAATTCGGTAGAATTAATTCGAGCGATTTCTGCTTTATTACGTCGCATAGCGTTAAGTTATTTACCCAGGGAAGATATTGCCAGCCTTACAGGCGAACAATGGATTAAACAGTTAAACAACCTCTGTTCACAAAATATATTCACAGACGAAATAGCATTACAACTAGAAAGTGCGCCTTATATGCCACAAAGCAATATTGATAATAAAAAGTTACTCGCCACCTGTGAATCATGGATACAGGCACTACCTGAAACCCGTAATAACAAGAGTAACAAACCGTGATCAGCATAGCTAATATACAATTTATCTGGCCCTGGTTATTTCTACTGTTGCCTTTGCCTTTTTTAGTAAGAATTATTTTACCTGCAAGTGATAAAAATCAGGAGCAGCCTTTACACGTACCCTTTTTAGAGGACTTTAATGCTGTTCCCCATAACGCCTCATTTATTAATAAAAATAAATGGCTGGTTATACTCGCCACTATAGCCTGGGTTTGCCTCATAATTGCAGCATCCCGCCCCCAATGGATAGGCGAGCGTGTTGACATCCCTGTAAGTGGCAGAGATTTAATGATGGCAGTTGATTTATCTGGCAGTATGGCGGCAGAAGATTTTGAAATAAACGGCCAGACAATTAATCGTTTACAGGCGGTAAAGTTAGTTGCAGGTGAGTTTATAAAACAACGTGAAGGCGACCGCATCGGCCTGATATTATTTGGCCAGCAAGCTTACCTACAAACACCTTTAACATTTGATACTAAAACCGTTAACACCATGCTGCAGGAATCACTAATTGGTATCGCTGGAAAAATGACAGCGATTGGTGATGCAATCGGTTTAGCTATTAAACGTCTTAGTGGTAAAAGCGCTGAAAAACAGGTTTTGATTTTACTGACTGATGGTGAAAATACCGCCGGTGAAGTACCCCCGATAAAAGCTGCAGAACTAGCCGCTAGTGAAAATTTAAAGATATATACCATAGGTATCGGCGCGGCTTCACGTGAAGTAGGCAGTTTCTTTTTTAAACAGACTGTACAGAATAACGAAATAGATGAAAAAACACTGACTGAAATTGCAGAATTAACCGGAGGTCGATATTTTCGTGCTCACAATACAAAAGAATTAAATAAAATTTATTCATTAATCGATCAGTTAGAACCTGTAGAGCGTGAAACACAAAGTTTTAGACCGGTTAAGTCGCTTTATATGTGGCCTTTAACCGCTGCCCTGATTGTTACACTTTGTATTATGTTAATCCCCGCACTAAGTCAGTTTACAAATATATTACACGGCAAGATATCAAGAGGCCCGCTTAATAATGGATAATCTTTCGTGGCTTCAGCAACTTCACTTTATTCGACCATACTGGCTGTTAGCTATCTTTCCGCTTGTAGCAGGCATCTGGTTATATGCACGCATACAGAGCAATAGCCGTAGCTGGGCAGCGGTGATTGATAAAAAATTACTGCCTCATTTATTACAGGGTGATAATCTCAGTAAAAAATCTACGCCTGTAAAAACACTATTTATACTCGGTTTAATCGTAATATTTTCTTTAGCGGGTCCTGCGTTTGAGAAACGCCCTCAAGCTGTTTTTAAAGCACAGTCTGCACTGGTTATTATTTTGGACTTATCACGTTCAATGGATGCAACCGACATAAAACCAAGCCGCTTAAGCCGTGCGCATTTTAAAATTAATGATATTCTTAAATTACGTAAAGAAGGTCAGACGGCTTTAATTGTTTATGCGGCTAATGCATACACAGTTAGCCCCCTTACCGAGGATGCGCAAACCATAACGTCACAAATAGCCGCACTGGAAACTCATATTATGCCGGCCCAGGGCAGCCGACTTGATATCGCGCTTGATATGGCCCTGCAGCTTTTCACCAACGCAGGCCACTCAAAAGGTGACATTATTGTAATTACCGACAGCATTAACACAACTGACAGTAAAAAACTCAAAGAGCTTAAATCTAAAAACTTTGAAACTTCTATATTAGCCATTGGCACCGAAGAAGGTGCGCCTATTGCTAGCCAGAATGGTGGTTTTGTTAAAGATAATAACGGTTCTATTGTTGTACCTAAACTGGATATTAATACCTTAAAAAATGCCGCTTTAAGTAGTGGTGGAAAATTCAGCTTAATCACCGCCAATGATAAAGACATAAATCACATTCTGTCTGCCATAGATATCAATCGGCATGATACTAAAGAAGAGCAGCCAGATGAAAAAGCTCATAAATTTAAAACTGATGCCTGGTATGAAGAAGGCCCCTGGTTATTATTACTGATAATTCCCTTCGCCGCTTATAGCTTTCGTAAGGGTTTAATTTTTGCTCTATTAATATTCATCTTGCCCATGCCCCAACCGGCCTATGCATTTGAATGGTCAGATTTATGGAAAAATCAGAACCAACGTGGCGAAATTGCATTAGAAAAGGGCGATGCAAAACGCGCTGCTGATCTGTTTAATAATTCGCAATGGAAGGCGGCTGCCCAATATAAAGCAGGTGAATACCAGAAATCAGCTGAATTATTAAAAGATATTGATAATGCAGACGCCAACTATAATAGGGGTAACGCTCTAGCCAAAGCCGGTGATATGCAAGCAGCTATTAAAGCGTATGATCGCACATTAGAAATCAATCCCGATCACGAAGATGCTAAATACAATAAACAACTGCTGGAGAAAGCGCAACAGGAGCAGGAAAACCAGCAACCGAAAAGTGACTCGCAAGATAACACGGGAGATGAGCAGAGTGATGATCAAAAAGACGGCCAGAACAGCGATAAGCAGGATTCGTCTAGCGATTCACAATCTGGGTCTAATGAGCAAAATAAACAACAGTCTGCTAATGATTCAGATCAGCAACAAAACAATAACAGTGACGCGCAAAATCAGTCACGAAATGAAGGCAAAGAATCCGAGCAACAGAACCAGCCCGAAAATAAATCTGAAAATGATACTTCCGCTGCAGAAAAGGACGAGGAAAAATCGGCTTCAGAAAGTAACTCTGAAAAGCAGCCTGATAACGAATCATCAGATGAAAAACAAAACAGCCAACAAAATTTTAACGACGCCTCACCAGATTTAGAGCAACAACAGACACAACAGTGGCTGAAAAAAATACCCGATGACCCTGGTGGTTTATTACGTAGAAAATTCAAATACCAGTATAGCCGTGAACAAAACCAGAATGAGAATAACCCGTGGTAAAGCATTCTGCTTTTAACTTAACAATATAGTCAGATCATATTATGAAACTATTTATTAAATTTATTTTAAGTGTTTTTTTAATCGTATCATTTACTGCGCAGGCAGCTGATATACAGGTAAGAGTTGATCGCACTCAAATAGAACTTAATGAAACTTTCACACTCACTTTCGAAAGTAGTGAAGACCCGGATGATGCCCCTGATTTTTCACCTCTTGAAAAAGATTTTCAAATTTTAAGTCAGGGCACCAGCAGTAATATCAGTATCATAAATGGTCAATATACTCGTTCAAAGAAATGGAATGTTTCTCTGCTTGCACGCCGTAAAGGTACTATCACTATTCCTCAGATCAAATTTGGTAGTGATAGCAGCCCCAGTTACCAGATTACGATCAATCAACCTGAAAAATCATCAGGCAAAGCTGGTGAAGCATTAATTTCTGAACTGGATGTTAACACCACAAGCACATACCCTCAGGCACAAATTATTATTACCAAAAGATTGCTTAGTTCAAGTAATATCAATGCCTACGAGTTTTCAGAATTAGAAAGTAGTGGCGTGCCGATATCTGAAGAAAAACTTGGTGAAGTAAAACAGTACCAAACAAAACGCGGCGCTACATCTTATCTTGTATTAGAGCAACGTTATGCCATCTACCCACAATCAGCAGGTGAGTTAAAAATAGAACCCGTAGTTGCGAGCGCCCGCATAGCCATACAGGGGTCACGCGGTAACCGTTCTACTTTTGACCCTTTTCGCAGTAACACTAAAACAATACGCCGCTCATCAGCTAGTAAAACCGTTACCGTTAAACCGGTCCCCGACTCATTTAGAGGCAAACACTGGTTAGCCGCAAAAGAAGTTCAGTTAGTAGAAGAGTTTCCAGAATCCAATGACTTTACTGCGGGCGAACCCATTACCCGGACACTTTTATTAGTTGCCGACGGACAAAGCTCGTCGCAACTACCTGAGTTCACTATCAATGAAATAGACGGTCTTAAACAGTACCCTGACAAACCACTACTTAAAAACAATATCAGTGATGACGGCATTACCGGCATACAGCAACTCAAGGTTGCCATCATCCCTTCTGCAAAAGGCACTTATAAATTACCCGAAATTTCTGTTCCCTGGTGGAACACACAAACGAATAAACTTGAAATAGCTAAAATTAAAGCCAGAACCTTCTCCGTAGGCAAATCATCTCAGGCCAGTAAACAGGATAAACCTTCAGTTGTTACTGCCCCGCCTGCCATGCAGGATATAACAATTGCAGAACCTGAAGTTAATAAATTGAAACCTCTTAATTCTACAGATACAGAGGTTTCTGATAACAGTCTGCTCTGGAAAATAGTTTCTTTCGTTCTGGCTATAAGCCTGCTTTACACTTTATTTTTGTTGTGGCAAAAAAGTCGGAATACCTCCCTTTCTAAAACCGTAGACACACCCGTAAACACCTCTCAAAAGCAGGCTTTAAAACAACTTAAACAGGCCTGTGAGAAAAATGATGCCAAATCATCAAAAGACGCTTTATTGCAGTGGGCTGAAGTTACTTTTACTGACAGCACTGCTCACTCCCTTGGAGAAATATCAAGCAGAGTAGATCAGACATTTGCAGAAAAAATAGATGTTTTAAACTCATCTTTATATCGAGATAAAGCAAATGAATGGCTTTGTGACGATTTATTTGAGCTTTGTTATCAATACACCGAAAGCCTGAAAAACAATGCTGAGTCGAAAGACCACGACAAACTTGAGAGCCTGTATAAATAAAACCATATAAACAGAGGCTGTAGAAACGTTATTTTTGAACCTGGTTCAAACTTTTGACAGTGCATGTTGTCATAGAATACCTCTACTCTGATAAGTGTTATTTAAAGTCTATGAAATCAATTCACTCCATCAAACTTGTGTCTTTATTACTGATCTGTCTAGGCTCACCTTTAATGGCCACAGAAGCAAAATCTGATAATCTTTCTCAGCCAGGCCTGCCCAATATCGAACTAATGGGTAGTGATGGCAAGCAACACCAGATTAAGGAATTTATAGGCAATGGCAAATGGACCACCATCGTTGTCTGGGGGCCCAAATGCCCGGCCTGCACAGAAGAAATGCCTTCTATTCAGGGTTTATATGATGATAGAGCGACAACTAATATCAATGTATTA
>JAPHRB010000147.1 GCA_026197015.1 Gammaproteobacteria bacterium
AGCCACTAAGCTCCTGAGCCAGACTCACGGGCATTGCATCCATTAAATGTGTACGACCGGTTTTAACCACACCTTTAAGTTCATTGCCGCGTTTATCTATGGCTTCTTTCAAATAGCTAAGTGCGGGTATAAGCTGCTCTGCGGTTTGCAGGCTTGCACTTACATGTATTGCTGTGGGAATAACATCATTTGAGCTTTGCCCCATATTGACATGATCATTGGGGTGAATTTTTAACTCTGCTGTGCTTGCAAGGTGAGCAATCACCTCATTTGCATTCATATTGGTGCTGGTACCCGAGCCGGTCTGGAAGATATCTATTGGGAATTGCTCATCATATTCTCCCCCGCTCACCTTGTTAGACGCCGTAATAATGGCATTGGTCTGTGCCTGATCCATTTCACCTAAATCACAGTTCACCTGAGCACAGGCCGCTTTAATCTGACCTAAGGCACTAATAAAAGCCCGCGGAACCACCAGCCCGCTTACCGGGAAGTTATTTATAGCTCGCTGGGTCTGGGCGCCATATAATGCATTCGCAGGCACTTCTAGTTCACCCATACTGTCTTTTTCTATGCGCACTTTGCTCATTTTTTCTCCAATTTTTTCATTCTTACTGTTTTCCTGGAATAGAATAACTGATTTCATGTCACTCTGAATAGAGCATAATCATTATGCTCAACCCTACGACACCCATTTAGATCAAATTAAACTGTATGTGCTTATTTTTAAATACGTAATTAGAGCTACATGAGTCACCGTAAATAGCTTCTAACCCTTGTTCCCATGAAACACATACTCACTAAATACTTCGTTTAAAGCCAGACCAACCTTAAGTATGCATTCCCACGGGGGACCGTGGGAACGAGATAAAGTGTATGATTACTGCTAAGTTGCCCTGCTCAGGCACTTCTCCCTCGGGGAAAGAGCATCTTTCGCGCTCTGTCCCCTTATTGATGCCATCAAGAGTTTTACGGTGTCGGCTCTCTACTCTGTCAGCTCTTTGTGGTATGGGTTAAGGGGACAGGGCGCAAAAAACGCGACCTTTCCCCGAGGGAGATGCTCCTAAACCTAACTCTATAATATGTATAATCATCACAAGCTGTGAAAAATCTGCTGCACCTGTATAATCTCCCCCTAAATAATAGATGCACTAATAAAACATGTGCATTTTAGCCTGAATTTATATTGAATAAAGAAAGATTCCTATGCAACTTACTGAACTTACAGCAATATCTCCCGTTGATGGCCGTTACGGCAGCAAAACTTCTGATTACCAGAGCATTTTTAGTGAATACGGCCTGATTCGTCACCGTGTAATGGTAGAGGTTCGCTGGTTAAAAGCCCTGGCTGCTGAAGCAGCTATTACTGAAGTACCCGCCCTAAGCAGTGAAGCTAGTAAGCTGTTAGACAAAATTGAAACTGATTTTAGTGTTGATGACGCTCAGCGCATTAAAGATATTGAGCGCACTACCAACCATGATGTAAAAGCGGTTGAATATTTTCTTAAAGAAAAAATTGAAGGTAATGCGGAACTGCAGGCAATCACAGAGTTCATTCACTTTGCCTGTACATCTGAAGATATTAACAATCTTTCCCATGCCTTGATGTTAAGCGCAGGCCGTGACACTGTACTGTTAAAGCAAATGGATGAAGTGATTGAAAAAATGAAATCAATTGCGCTTGAACTGGCAGAACAGCCCATGTTAAGTAAAACCCATGGCCAGCCCGCCTCACCTAGCACCATGGGTAAAGAGTTTGCCAATGTTGTTTACCGTTTACAAAAACAACGCAACCAGGTTGCTAATGTTGAAATCATGGGTAAAGCCAATGGTGCGGTTGGTAATTACAACGCTCACCTTTCTGCCTACCCTGAAATAGACTGGGAAACTTTTTCTAAAAACTTTATTGAATCACTGGGTATCACCTTTAACCCTTACACCATTCAAATTGAGCCACACGATTATATGGCTGAACTGTTTGATGCTGTATCACGCTTTAACACTATATTAATTGATATAAGCCGTGATATCTGGGGTTATATTTCTGTTGGTTACTTCAAGCAAAAAACCGTTGCCGGTGAAATCGGCTCATCAACTATGCCACATAAAGTTAACCCTATCGATTTCGAAAATGCAGAAGGTAATCTGGGTATTGCGAATGCATTATTCGGTCACCTGTCTATGAAACTGCCTATTTCACGCTGGCAACGTGATTTAACAGACTCAACCGTGTTACGTAATTTAGGTGTTGGTTTTGCGCACTCTTCAATTGCTTATTCATCAGCAATGCGTGGATTAAATAAGTTAGAGATAAACCCTACGGCATTAAACGAAGAACTGGATAACAACTGGGAAGTGTTAGCCGAGCCTATTCAAACTGTTATGCGTCGTTATGGCATAGAAAAGCCATATGAAAAACTAAAAGAATTAACACGTGGTAAAAAAGTAAATCAACAGGTTATGCAGGCGTTTGTTGAAAACCTGGACATGCCACAGGAAGGTAAAGATCTGTTAATTAATATGACACCAATGAATTACATTGGTAATGCTATTGAGCAGACTAAAAAGATTTAAATCACTTTTTACATATTACTGTCATTTCTGCGAAGACAGGAATGACAGGTAATTTAAATAGCCGAGAATCAACCGAAATGAATGACTCAATCAACCCTCTTGGCAAACTCTCACCGGAAGAATTTCTAAAAGAATACTGGCAAAAGAAACCTCTGGTTATTCGCCAGGCATTTCCAAATTTTCAATCGCCAATTACCGCAGAAGAACTGGCTGGTCTCTCCTTTGAAGAGGAAGTTAACTCACGCATTGTGATAGAAAAAGATGGTGAGCACCCCTGGCAACCCATATTTGGCCCAATGGATGATGATACATTTTCAAATTTACCTGAGTCTCATTGGACACTAGTTGTTAATGATCTTGAAAAGGTAATACCCGAATTAACATGGCTACCTGATCTGTTTCGATTTATACCCGACTGGCGCCTGGATGACTTAATGTGTAGTTATGCTGCAGATCAGGGATCAGTGGGGCCTCACTTTGATTTATATGATGTCTTTATTATTCAGGGTGAAGGCAAACGACGCTGGCAGATAAGCACGGCAGAGGTAAGCGAAGATAATCAGGCAGACGACACACCGCTGCGTATTCATAAAACGTTTGAAGCCGAACAGGAATGGATACTCGAACCCGGTGATATGATTTATATCCCACCTAATGTTACACATCACGGTGTATCACTGGGTGAAAGCATTAGTTTTTCTGTTGGTTATCGTGCGGTTAGTCATGCAGATTTATTAAATGATTTTATATCACATATAACACAGAATTTATCACCCAAACTAACTTATCAGGATGCAGACCTGAAGACTCAGACGTATTCGTCAGAAATTACCGATGATGCGATTAATCGCGTTAAAAACATATTTAAAGAATATCTAACGCCTGAACATAAAGAAATAGATCGCTGGTTCGGAAAATACATGAGTGACCCTAAAACCGAGCACACTGAAACACCCGAGTTCGCTATTTATTCAGTAGATGAACTGATAGGTGAAATTAATAATGGTGCAATCTTAAGTCGACACCCGGCGAGTCGATTTGTCTTTAGAAACTATACCCATGAGTCAACTTTATTTATCGATGGTAATGATTACAATGTATCTACTGAATTCGCAAAAACACTTTGTGATAGTAGAATCATTAACACTAATTTACTCAAGTCAGCCAGCACTAAAGAAACTGAAATATTATTAGATTTATATAATACCGGTAGTATTTATCTGGATTAGACAACTATCTATATGAAATACAAAGTTAAAACCACCAGCTGGAATGAAAGTAAAAACGCCCTCAGCGAAATTCGCCGTAAGGTGTTTATAGAAGAGCAAAATGTGCCTGAAGAACTGGAGTGGGATGAATACGATCAGGATTGCACTCATGTACTGGTTACCGATGAGCACAACAAAGCAGTTGCCTGCGGCCGTTTAAAATCTGATGGACATATTGGACGTATGGCGGTATTAAAAGAACATCGTGCAACTGGTATTGGCACAGCTATGTTAAGTGAACTAATTAACCATGCAGAAAACATGAAAATTAATAAAGTTTATCTACACGCTCAAACCTCTGCCATAAAATTTTATGAAAAACAGGGTTTTGAAGTTATCTCAGAAGAATTTATGGATGCAGGTATTGCACATAAAACCATGAAAAAGTCACTAATAGCTTAATAAATCATAATGAGCATATTTAACACTACAGATTTTGAGCGTCAGGGCAACATAGAAAACGACCTACTCTTTGAAAGCAATGAAGAGACTTGCAAAGCCATTTTAACTCTTTCTGAAAACACTTTAAGAAGTTTAAAAATATTTACGCCAGACCTTGAACACAAACTCTACGACAATGATCAGTTCATAAAAAACATTCTAAGTTTTGTTCGCGGAAACCGACATGCTCAAGTTCAAATCTTAGTATCAGATATTTCACACTCAATAAAATATGGCCACAGACTGTTACGTTTAGCTCAGCAGTTAAGCAGTGCCATGCAAATCAGGATCACACCTGAAGAATATAAAGAAACAACAATATCATTTATACAACTAGACCAGTCAAACTTTATCTTCAAACCAGATAGCTCAAAACAGTTGGCTATTCAAGCAAATTGTAAAAATCGCAGTAATAGTTTACTTGAGTTTTTTACCCCTGCCTGGGATCAGGCAGAAAAATCACCTCAATCACAGATATTTCATATATAAACCTAACACTCATCACACTCCAACAGTTAATACTTGTCAAAAAAATAAAACAATGTTAAAAATTGTATCGGTTACTCAATCTAATAACTAAATAAAATATTTGAATAACTCTCTTAAATGGAATTTCATGTAGTTCAGTAATAAATGGACATCTATTAACTACATATCAAGGAAAACATATGAAAAAACTTTTCTTAACATCAGCGTGTTTAAGTTCCCTATTAGCAACCGCAAGCATTAATGCAGCCATCGATGACAACGCATCAAGTGTTACACTCAATAAAAGCTGCACTATTAATTCAATTAATCAGGATAATTGCTTCACTTCCTATAACAGTCTTAAAAACTGGATATCATCAAAACGTAAACCCGATGAAAGCACACCATTAGAAGTTAATATAGGGCCAGGTACATTTGAAGGCACACCGGCTCCTGATATTAACCTTACCTGCAATCCAGCTGAGGGATTTACAGGTTATATCGCATTTAATGGTGCAGGAAGTAAACAAAGCATACTAAAGGGAACGGGTAGCCCTTCCGCATCTTCAATAAATATAAAAAACTGTACGCATTTAAATTTTACCAACTTAAAAGTTGAAACTAATTTCTACGGTGGAATCTATTGGAGTGGTGGCGGGCAATCGAAATGGGTTGATGTCGAAGTAGACACCATGGCTAGAGCCTGGGCCGAACCTGTTTGCGGCGCTGAAAGGGGTCAGCATTATTGGTACAGCAGCAAAATATCAGCCACAGCGATTTTTAGTATTGCATTACCTTACAGCGCAAGCTGTGATGAAACGTGGTTCTTTGGCTCTGAAATCAAAGTCACTGTACCCGAGTCACAAACGGGTAACAATGGTGGTGGTGCTGTTGTAGCAACTGATCAAGGGATCATTCATGTATACGGCTCAAATTTGAGATCATTCTTAGATGGTGGCTCAAATGCAGCAATCAATCTAGTTCCAGCCGCTTCTGCGTCCAATGGAGGTGAGATCCACATTCATGGTACTGGAATAGATGTTATTAGCGAAACAGGGCAAGATGTCGTCGCCCTTGATGCATCAAATGGTGGTTTTATACATGCAGATGCAAGTGCATACGTTATGAAAACAAGCGGTAGTAAAACTCGCATAAATAACAATGGAGGAACGATAAAAGCAGCATACCAATGGTCGCAGAACAACCAGCCACCATCTGTTACATCTGCTACAGGTTCTGATCTGGCAGTAGAAACTTCATGTGATCCAAGCGGTTGCCACGAAGTTGATACAGGAACAGAAACGCACCTGTTGATACTAAATAATAGCTGTGACTATGCGGGGCATGGCCCCTGGTTTGATGTTGTAACTGGTAAGTGTAGAGGTGATATGAGTATAAACTAGTGTTTATTTTTGCTAACGACGGTTAGGGTTATATTCATTACACTAACCATCGCTAGCAAAGCTTAATAACTTAAGGAAAGTAATTAATACTCGGCGTTAAGCCCATACTTGTTCCATCAACAGTATATACATCCGCTTTAGTAATCATTATATCGGGATTTAAAGCAAGACCAGGCGGGTAAATAATAAAAGCCTGTAAATATCCCGGATTTATACCTTGTGGTGCAATTATATCCAGGAATATTTTCTGACCATCATGCCGCCAGTTAACCATTCTTTGCTTGTCGGTAAATTTGCCAGCACCTAACATATCACCTCGAACAGAAGATTTTGGCACATTTATATTTATATCATCAGGGTTAACTACTGTCTCATCAAAATCAATTTCTAATGATACTGCACCAATTAAAACTGCAAAGTCATCATAATGGCCAAAATCAATTTTTGCGTAGGGCGCTGGCTCTAATCGTGAAAAATCAGCATTCAAACTATCACCCAAACTAGATTTATAAGCAAAGTCATCAGGTGCGCCTGCACCTTCAATAATTTCAATTTTCACTGATATAATGCCAGCTGACAAAAGAGCCGTATTATCATCAACATTTGTATTAATTATAATTTCTGCAACACCTACTGGTAAATTAACAGGTAAATCTGCGACTAAAACAGTTTGTAATAACTCGTGCCCATAAGCCCACGATGTAAATAAATCAATATATGAGGAATAGTTATTTCCAACCGACTTAGCATCCATTTGAATATTAAAAACTGATCTCACAAGACCCATTGCTTTTAAATCCCAGTACACTCCATTTGCATCAATTAAAGCGACTTCTATTGTATCTTTTCTAGCTTTTTCTGAACCGCCAATTAATAATGAAACACTACTTCCGGCACGCGCTAAAGAAGGAAAAGAGTTAACACTAGAACAAGCCTGTAGTAACGCAAACATTATTAAAAATATTAAAAAATTAATTAGTTTAGTGCTGATCATTTTAATAACCCAATTTCTGCATTAATAATAAAGCGTCACGAACATCAATAACACCATCCAAATTCATATCTCCAGCAATATTCTCATAAGTATCAGCTACTTCAAACCGATCAATTAAGCGTAATAAAATCAATAAATCTGATACATCTAATAAATCATCAGGAGAATTTTTTGGTGACAAATGCCCAAGATTAGAAACATTAGGATTAGATCCAAAAACAAAGATCTCATCGCCATCAATAAAACCATCCATGTCTGTGTCTGCTAATAATGGCATAGTAAAATAAACACTAACTTCATCTCCATCAGACAAGCCATCTGTATCAGTGTCTGCTAAATATGGATCTGTACCTAAAGTTAGCTCAATACTATTTGATAAACCATCTCCATCAATATCGACATCACAAACATCACCCAAACCATCAGCATCAACATCCTGTTGATCAAAATTTAAAATCAGTAAACAATTATCATCATCATGATTAATATTATCTTGATCTGCATCTAAACTAATTCGACCATAACCAGTTCGATAATCAAAACCAGTGCTCGAAACATCATGTGAATTATTAATAAGTAATGTTTTTATATCAACTAATGTATAAGCTGGATTTTGAGATAATAGAATTGCAGCAGCACCTGCTGCATGCGGTGATGCACCCGACGTTCCTACAAAACTTGTACTTAGAGATGTAACTGTTCTATCAGGTGCCGATATTTCAGGCTTATTTCTACCATCAGTTGTAGGACCTTCTGAACTAAATCCTTCTGCATCGTCTGTCAGATTAACAGCGCCGACACTAATAACCGAATTACAATCAGCTGGTTGAGATAAACTTGTTGAATAGGTTCTTAACCCAAGAGATGGCCCTGTAGTAAATAAACTCAGGGGCAAATCAGCAACAGAGCTATTAGCTTTAGTAACGACTATATAATAGGTCGCTGTTGTTGGCGCTTGATATGATATTATTTCGTACGGAGGTGCACTTGTTCTTCTACCGTTTTGTACATTCTGAGAGCTCGCAACGAGAGTACCACCTGCATCAGGATCGCCGTTATAGAGATATAAATTATAATCAACATCGTAAGATGCATAATTATCCCAATTTAGAATCAAACTAAAAGAGCTGCCCTGATTTAAGCTAACAGTATTTGAATTAACGTTTGACGAAAAATTATGACGTAAATCACTATCTGTATCAGAAAACGCCGAGAGGTAATGCGCAGTGCGTGAATTACCCATCGCATTAAACCATTGAATTCCTGCTGATTCAGCCGAATCAGTGACATCACATAATGGTCCTGTTCCATCATAAAAAGCAGCTCCAAACCAGGCTACTGAATGATTAATGATATTAACAC
>JAPHRB010000029.1 GCA_026197015.1 Gammaproteobacteria bacterium
AGCCAGATTTAAAGGGTCGTAATGTTTCATAACTTAATCGAGGCTCGAAAATCCAGCCAATGTTATCTGTCGAGCTTAAGTCTGTTGCAATAGCTGTGCGTAGCGGTAATTCAAGACGAAATTCATGGGGTTTTTTTCTACCGCCAGAAAATATAACTTCAAATGACGGGCCAATTTGTAATACAGTATTCAGGTCAGGCATGCCGCTTCGTGCGTTACTGTCTTCACTATTAACGGGAACACCAATACCACCACTTATATTTAATCGATAATCTGGTGATTCAAATAAAAAGCCGCGTATACCCTCATCAACTTCAAAGTGCTCCGATTGAACTCGAAAGTATGGAAAGGGAATGACATAAGTTTCCTCTTCGCTGGAACCAGGGTATAAGGCAGTATTAAATGCGCTTACACCGGCACCAAATTCCCAGAATGTTTCGTCTGCATAGACACCCGAAGATATTAAATAGACAAAAAAGAGTAATTTTCTTTTCATATTATGAGTTGTTTTCCTGATATTTTATACAATAAACATCATATTATACTGTAGTGCAGGTCATACCGAATATTATTATCGTTAGCCACTTTTAGTAGAACTGAGTTAACTTAAAAATTCCATCGATAACCAAGAGTGAAAAATAGATTGTTACTAGTCAATGATTCTCCGCTATTATCTTCATCGGTTTGATCATAACCAATTTCGAAATCGAAACGTACTTTATTTATATAAGTGTAATCTGTTCTGATTATAGCGCGAACTTTATTTTGTGAACGACTACCACTTAAATTTTTAATATCGAATTGAAGGCGAGGGTTTATTCGCCAGTCTCTGTTTATTGGGAATCTAGAGTTGGCTATTAAGGAAATTACTTTAGATGGTTCTGTATTGCTATAACGAATGCCAAGTACACCTGTATCACGTTTTACCAGTAAATTGTTTCCTACCAGTTGTGTGCCAATAAAATAGTCTGTACCTGTGCCGGGTATTGCGGCTACGCCACCTGAAGCAATTGTCGCATCAGTTTTTGATAATGTAAGATCAGCGGTGAGCTGATATTTTAAATTTAAGCGCTGCGAACCACCGGCGGTAATAGTTTGACTATTAGCCGTCCTGTCTTCTGCTAACTGGTATATCTGTTCAATATTAAGGGTGTTGATCAAAGCGTCCAGGCTGGTTTCCTGACGTCCAATAAGGGCATTGCTGCTACTTAAAACAGGTGCTTTTCTCATAAAGGCATTTATGTGGGCGGTGCGACCCTGATCCATGAGTATGTTTGCATTAAGTTGTAGAATGTTTATTTCATCATAAAGTAAGTTGTAATCAACCATGCCAAATAGTGATTTTTTAATATCACGATAATATACTTCAGTGCCAATACTTGAGCGGTCTTTAAAATCGTTATATTTCTGATCAAAATAAAATAGATTCATATTCCAGTTGTTGAGAAATGTACCGGTTTCATAGGTGAGACCATAAAATGTTTTGTCAGTATTAATTGACGATTTATTATCAATTTCAACCGGGTGTCCAGCGTGTATATTTAATCGCATATCAGCTGTGATTTGATATCCCGCAGTGATACCATCAAAGCGATTAAGCATTCCGCCTATACGCAGGGTTTGCCTGCCTAGCCTTCCTGAAGAGCCGGTTTTTCTATGGCTTAATTCATAATAAGTTTCAATAAAACGAAACTCACTGTTATCTTCATCTTTAATAAAGTCATAAATGTGGTCGGTGGTGAACTGATACTGGTGATCAAAATTGCTGCTGCGATGTTGAGTGGTGACATCTATAAAAGTTATAAGTTGAGATAATGTTTTAATGCTCGGAGTATTATCAATTTTGGCGGTATTACTTCTATAAAATTGTGACAAACTACCATGGGTGTCTATTTGGCTTTCTTTCAGTACGGTTTCCAGTTTTATTTTTTTTCTGGGCCCACTAGCAGCTGTTAGTAAACCGGCAAGGCGTTGACTGACCCGGTCACTACCCTGGCCATCGGGGTAGAGTTTCAAATATTTTTCATAGTTAGCAACGGCATGCGATTTTTGACCTTTTCGCTGTCTTGCTAAACCCAGTAGTTCGAGCGCCTCTTCAGAGTACTTGTGATTACCGGTATTAACCAGTGCTTTTAAATAACGAATAGCACTGGAATATTTTTTATTTTTAAAATCTGTTTTTGCACGTAACATAAACTTATCGAGTTGTTTGTCGCGTAATGTTGCTGGTTTTGTTTTTTTGAGTTGTTTGTCTGATAATGATGCTGACTTTTTTGTTTTTGGTTTTTTGACTGAAGAAGATGCAGTGTAAATAATGGATTTAGTTGCATTAGCGGGGGTTTTTATGATCCACGCGCCGGGGTATATTTTACGGGCTTTTTTCTGCATTGACATAGCTTGTTCGCGATTGCTGAAGAACCCCAGGTTTAATCTTTCTCTGACGCCACTTATTCTTTTTATTTTTTCTATGTAAAAGCTTCGCCCTGAAAACATCTGGTTTTTACTAGGTGTCCATTTCAGGTTTGTGCCAGATGCCGAAGCAAGTACAAGCGAGTAGGTTTTAGTTGTGTTTGCAGCCTTTACTAAACCTGTTCCCAGCAGGTTTAGTAAAATAGATATATATAATAAATAGTTAACATATTTATAACGCTGCATAGCAAATATTCTTAAAATTAATTAGTCTTTAAGGTGTGATTTATGTAGATATATGAAAAATTAAAATAAATTAGTTTTATAAACTTGTGTTGTTTTATATGTTTAATTGTTTTCATGTCAGCGTTTTAAGTTAATGTCTTTAAAGTTTTTTGTGTTATGACAATCGCCGCATTGCCGACCAAATGATTTATTATGTACATCACGACTACGATGACAGCCAATGCAATCTTTTGATGCTTTTAATTTGCCTGTGGATTTTGTACGGTGACAGTCATAACAGCCGACTTTCTTATGTGCGCCATCAATTTTAAATTCTGTAGATTTATTGTGATCGAATAACCAGGTAAACCATGAATTGGGATTATGACAGGTGTTACAATCCGTTCCAAGTTTTGTTTCATGCACATCATCAGCTGCATGACAGGCGTTACAAGCGGATTTGGTCGCTGAATATTCATTTGTTAAATGACATTCCTCACATTGAGCCGTTGCATGCATACCGATTAATGGAAAGTGAGTTATATCATGGTCAAATGAAACATTTTTCTGCCAGCCATTTTCACTGTGGCAAGTGTTACAGTTTTTTCCCTGTTTGCCTCCGTGAACATCATCTTTTTTATGACAGGAATAACAGTTTTTTTTAAGTTTGTCTTTGTAAAGATCGCCTTTGTGACACTGGTTGCAGCTAATATCTTTATGCTTTCCAATTAATGGAAAGTCTGTTTTTTTATTGTGATTAAAAGTTTGTTTAGTCCAGTTAGAAGAGGTGTGGCAGGTATTGCATTCTTTGCCATAACGACCCTTGTGTTTGTCATCGTTCTTATGGCAGGAGTAGCAGTCTTTTGGAATCTCTTTCTTTATATCAGCTGAAGTGTGACAGCTATTGCAAGTTGCCGTTTTGTGTTTTCCATATAAAGGAAAATCTGTGTTTTTGTCGTGGTTAAAGTGAATCTCACTCCATTTACTGGACTTATGGCAGGTGTCGCATTTTTTACCAAAATCACCGTTATGTATATCATTTATTTTATGGCAGCTAATGCATGATTTCGGTGTGTCTTTGTATTTATTATTAATATGACAAACTGTGCAGCGAGCTTCTTTATGGGCGCCCTTTAATGGGAATTTGGTTTTAGAGTGATCAAACTTTGTTTTTTTCCAGTTCGTTTCACTATGACAGCTAGCACATTTTTTACCCTGTTTTCCTTTATGTACGTCAGAGTCTTTGTGGCAGCCATAACACTTGGTTGGTGCTTCTGAGTATTTTTTGTCTTTTTTGTGGCATGAGCTGCATTCTGTTTTTATATGTGACCCCTTTAGTTTGAAGTCAGTCTGCTGGTGGTTAAATGTAGAAACATTAAGCAGGACGATGTTTTTATCTCGACCCTTGTGTTCAGCGTGACAATGTTTGCAGTCAGTTTTTTGTTGTTTTGGTAACTGCCCATGAAAACCAGAATTTTTCTCAATATCAGATTTAATATCTTTATGGTCATGACATGAAACGCATAAAATTGCCTGTTTCTTTTTGTCTGAAGTATCATGGCATTGATCACACTTTTCTTCATATTCCTGATGCGCATTACTAACAGGACCTGGCATTAACAGCGATTCTAATGAATCGCTGTTAACCGCATTTGAATTTAATATAAGAACTATGTAAATAATAAAACGAAATGACAGTATTTGTGAAAGAGGCATGATGATGTTTATGATTTGTATTAATATAAATGTACTGCGAAAATATGGATAACCGCTGTAATAATCATCATTATGAACAGCGGAAGGTGCAATATGTGCCATAGTGAGAAAAGCCGTTCATACAATTTAAATGCCGCCATATGGCGTAAGGCAAGTGTGTAACGATTTACAGAGTCTATAACATACCTGTTTTTTTGCTGTACTTTATCCCTTGTTTTATATTTTAGACTGTTTTTTAAACCTCGTATTACCTTGAGTTTGAGGCGTTTAGCATTTAATCCCAAATATATTACATCTAAAAGACTTCTAAGTATGCCGGTGTAAGGTTTTAGTGCTTTAGCTTCCATAATGTTAAGTTGTTCAATAATAGGTTCATTCATTTCAATCGAATTTAGTAACTGAGTGTGATTGTTTTCTGTGTCTAATTTAAGCTCTTTAAGTGTTACACGTGTGCCATAAAGCCCATGATGAATATGTGTATAGATATAACGTCCAATTAAGCCGCTTACTGCAACCAGTAACATGCTGAATAGAGCTATTGAGCTATTCATTGAGCCAAGTTGAAAGTTCGAATGAAATAAAATCATTGTGGGCCCGATAATGCCAAATAACATATGAATACCAAACCAGTAACGTATCGGTATCCATCTGGTTAATAACGCTAATCGTTTACTTAAAGGGTAGAGTAGCAGTATTAACATTAAACTACCGCCGATTATACCCAGACTATATCCGGCGCCTGATTCCGCGGTCAGGTAATTGCTCTCACGCTTAAACCAGCCATATATAATGATAACTGTCAGGCTTATAATAAAAAGGTGTGAATACAGAAATTTAAAAGGTTTTAATAAGAAGTTTTTCAATTTGTAGGTGATGCCTGAAGTCGGGTTATTCTGAATATTCAAACTTTCAATGTGTGACTGTGTTGCTGACATGTGGGCTCTTCTTACTATATAACTCTTGTTTGTACTAATTCTACAGTATACTTTGAGATTATTTGGGAATCAGATCACAAATAAAAATGAACTTAATGTTTAATATCTATATACACACTTGGCCGCGATTTGTAGCTAATAGCTTGATTATCATTAAGTTCAATAATATCAATAAGTTATAGAGAGTTTTCTAGATGTCGCCTGTAATGTGGTTGTATGCTTTACCGTTATTTTTAATATTCCTGTTTTATTTCTGGAAACGAGCCTCTGCTCAAAAATCTAGTCAACTCGTTTATGAAGAGGCAGTTGCTTCAGGCTTAACCGAACCCGCGTCAATGCATCCTCTGGTTAATCATTCATTATGTCTTGGTTGTGCAAGTTGCGTTAAAGCCTGTCCTGAAAATGATAAAAATGTTTTAGGCGTAATTAAAGGCAAAGCGCATTTAATTAACCCTACTCATTGTATAGGCCACGGTGCCTGTAAGAAAGCCTGTCCTTTTGATGCCATTGAGTTAGTTTTCGGTACAGAGAAAAGAGGTGTGGATATACCTCAGGTGGATGAGTCTTTTCAAAGTAATGTACCGGGTATTTTTATAGCGGGAGAACTGGGCGGTATGGGGCTGATCCGTAATGCTGTAAGACAGGGCGTGCAGGCCGTCGATTCTATACGTAAACTAGATGGCATTGGTAAGGCTAAAGCTAAAGAGCTTGATCTGGTGATAATAGGCGCTGGCCCTTCTGGTATTGCTGCTTCATTAGCGGCTAAATCACATCAGCTTAAATTCGTTACATTAGAGCAGGATTCTCTGGGTGGAACCATTTCCCATTATCCCCGGGGTAAAATCGTCATGACTGCCCCGGCTGAGTTACCCATTGTAGGTAAAATGCAATTTAAGGAAACAACGAAAGAAACCCTGATGACATTCTGGAATGATGTTGTAGCAAAATCTGGGCTGGAAATAAATGACAGGGCGCGTGTAGAAAGCATAGAAACAGTGAGTAATGGGTTTATTGTTAAAACGCATAATGAAGAATATAAATCTAGAGCTGTTCTACTCGCAATAGGTCGGCGTGGTACACCACGTAAGTTAGGTGTGCCAGGAGAAGAGCAGAGCAAGGTGGTTTACAGGTTAATAGATCCTGTGCAGTATCGTAACCAGCATGTTCTCATAGTGGGAGGTGGTGATAGTGCGCTTGAAGCAGCTGTGAGTATTTCAGAAGAAGAGGGTACATCGGTGACAATTTCGTATCGAAGTGAGGCATTTTCCCGCGCCAAGGAAAAAAACAGAAAGAAAATTGAAGATGCAGAAAAGTCGGGTCAGCTTAAAGTAATAATGAAATCAACCGTAAAACAAATAGATGCTGATCAGGTGATAATCAATACTGACAATGATGAAGTTTGTTTAAAAAATGACGCGATAATTGTCTGTGCCGGAGGTATATTACCTACTCAGTTTTTAAAAAGTAGCGGTATCGATGTTGTTACAAAATTTGGAACAGCATAAGGTTAATATGATGAAGCTGTTTATCAGTGCCTGGTGTTTGTTTTTTTTAATTCAGCTAAATGCAGGAGCGGCAACTTTAAATGATGCCAATATAGCAATTCGCACGCAGAATTTTTCAAAAGCAGTGAAAATTCTACACCCACTGGCTAAAAAGGGTGATAAGAAAGCACAGTACCAACTGGCTGTTTTATATCGAAATGGGCAGGGTGTAAAACAGAATGAGAAAAAATCTGCATACTGGATGCAACTGGCTGCAAGGCAAAAGTTTAGCCGGGCTCAGTATTCATTAGGTGTTTATTATGAAGATGGAACAGGTGTAAAGAAAAACAGAAAAATTGCAATTGACTGGTATGTGGCTGCAGCCAGGCAAGGGCATAGAAATGCAAAAAAACGCTTAAAAGACATGCAGCAAGACGATGCTAATCAGGTTTTTGCAACGAATAACATGCGCCCGGAAGAGGCGCTTATCTCTGCAGTTAATAAAAACGATATAGCCACTGTGGAGAAGCTGTTGAAACAGGGGGTATCAGCAAATAGTCGTGATAAGTACAAACGCCCCGTTATTTTTGATGCCATTACTGTAAAGAATATTAAACTAGTACAGTTGTTAGTTAATTATGGTGCCAAAGTTAATGTAACTGATAAATATAAAGATAGACCATTACATATTGCTTCTGCAATTGGCGAGCCTCGTATAGTTGCGTATTTAATTAAAAAGGGGGCGAAATTAAATTATAAAGATGCTAATGGAAATACACCGTTAATTCTGGCGTCATCAAAAGGTTATAAATCGTCAGTAGCGGTTTTGTTAAAGGCCAGATCGAAAGTTCGCGTTAAGAATAGAAAAGGTGAAACGGCAATTATTCTTGCTGACAAAGGCAAACACCCGTTAACTGTTAATTTACTAAAAAAATACGGTGCCAGATTACCTGCTTCAAGTAAGAAATCGCTATCGGTTAATCAGAAGTTAGTTGCCATTAAACAAAGTACAGGCGGTGTATATAAAAACTGGACACCATTAATGATTGCGGTATGGCGAGGTCAGAATGATGTGGTTTCTGTTTTATTAAAGAAAGGAGCAAACCCAAATGAGTTAGACTCAGAAGGTTTAACTCCATTGATGCGCGCTGCCATTCAAGGGCATGATAAAATTACTCTACGGCTGATTAAGTCTGCTGCTAATGTTAATAAGGCAGGTGCGGCTGGAAAAACCCCATTAATGTTTGCCGCAGAACACGGTAACTATAAAACGCTCAAGGCGCTGCTTAAGGGTGGAGCGGCTATCGATAAAAAGGACGTGAACAATCGACAGGCGATTTCATATGCTATTGCTAATAAGCATGAAAATGTCGTGAAACACTTATTAGCTGGAAATGCAAAAATTGATAATAAGCTTTTTCAGGGTAAAACTGATTTTATGAGAGCGGTTACTTCGATGTCTTTACCAACAATAAAGGCTCTGCATGCTGCTGGTGGAAATATAGAAAAAGTAGATGATTCGGAACATGATGCTTTATGGTATGCCATTGATAATAAAAAATACTCTATTGTAAAATACCTGATTGCATTACATACGGATATTAAACGCAAAGATAAAAGTGGGCAGACATTGTTACATCGTGCGGCACATGTAAATAATACTGAAATCATTTCTATGTTATTAGATGCAGGTCTGAAGATAGATGTTAAAGCGAATGATGGTAATACACCGTTAATGATTGCCGCAAGTCAACAGAAAACTAAAGCAATAGCTGTTTTTATTTCTAAGGGTGCGAATATAGATAGTAAAAATAATACGGGTAATACGGCTTTAAATCTTTCGATTATCGCCAGTAAAGTAGAATCTGTTAAATTGTTATTGGATGCAGGGGCAGACATAGATATTAGAAATGATAAACGAGAACAGGCAGTTAATCTTGCCGAGTTAGGCGGTAATGCATCTATTATTAAATTGCTTAATCAATATAAAGAAAAAAATAAACTATTTGGTGTGTTTTAGAGTTATTTTAATATTTGATTGATTGGGTTTGAATTGACTAATGCCGAACTTTATGGAAAGCAGTGTTAGAAAAACACTAGAATCCATGAGGTACGAGC
>JAPHRB010000125.1 GCA_026197015.1 Gammaproteobacteria bacterium
TCGTTCTCATGCTCCTGCGTGGGAACAAGAAAACAAGAGTTTTTATTCAGCAAAGTTCACATGCGCAACCACTGATTCGAATTCATGCAACTGTTCTGATATGGTTTCTTCATCATCAACCAGTACAGGTTCGGCAAGTATCCAGACATTAAACTCGGCACCCTCTCCCAGCTCAGACTCTACGCTAATATTACCACCATAATGTCGCATCAAAGAATAACTCAGTGACAATCCCAGACCCGTACCTTCACCCGATTTTTTAGTGCTGTAAAATGGATTGAAGATGCGACTGATCTGTTCCTGTGTCATACCTGAACCATTATCTTTAATCTTTATCACTACACCTTTATTCACTCCGTTTTTATCACTCCAGTCACGGGTCGCCACGTTTATTATTCCGGGCTCTTTGTCTAAAGCATGAATAGCATTTGTCACCAGGTTAACCAGCACCTGCTCCAGTTCCTGCTCGTTCATGCGCACTACTTTCTCAGCCTGCAAATCCAGCTCCAGTTTAAAAGGATTTGTTCTTTGCATGTGTTTTAATAATTTCTGTGTATTATTAACCACCGTGTTTACATTTATCTCTTTTAGATAACCTGCATATTCGCCAGGGCGGGCATATTGCAAAAGATTATTAATAATATCCTGTATGCGATACACCTGATGTATAACCAGTTCAAGCTCTTCATTTACAGGCTCTATATGGGAACCCATAGCTTCTATTACTACATCCAGATTACCCAGTATGACCTGCGTCGGGTTATTAATTTCATGAGCAACACCCGCGGTTAACTCGCCCAGGGCAGCCATTTTCTCAGACTGAACTAATTGCTCACGGGTCTGGCGTAATACAGCAATCGTTTTATACAGATCAGCATTTTTTAATTCGAGTTCAGTGGTTCGTCTGGTTACTTTTATTTCAAGTAACGCAGCCGACTGTTGTATTAACTGGTTACGTTCTTGCAGTTGATCAAGCATAATATCCAGCTCACGTGACAACTCACCAATTTCGTCTGTAGATTTCTGTTTACCTATGCGCTGCTGTTTGCCATCACGTGTTGCTCTAACAACTGCACTCATGGCTTCCAGTGGTTTGAATATTGATTTTGCACCGCGTATTGATAACCAGGCAGACAACAGCATTAACACAATAAAAAGTAATACCAGTACACCGAGTGCTTTCCAGAAGGCAACACGAAATGGAGCCTCAAGATAACCGGTATAGAGCATACCTACACGCTCACCATTAATGTCTACGATAGGTTTGTAGGCTGCTATAAACCAGTCATTGACTAAAAAGTCGCTGTTAATCAGCACTTCACCCTGCTCCAGCACCTTAGTTCTCACTTCATTAGAAACACGTGTTCCCAATGCTCTTTCACCAGGTTTTAAAACCACATTCGTAGAGATGCGCACGTCATCTAAAAACACTGTCACGGTACCTATACTATCTTCTGGTAAACTTCCGTGACCGTATACAAGATCACGTATTGTGTCGACAAAAGTAAAATTTAAATTGAGAAAAACCCCACCATCAAGCAGTGCAATGACTTTACCCTTTGAATTTTTTGCCGGGTAGATAGCCCTGATGACCATGCCTCGATCTTCTATACGTCGACCGGTCGGCCTGGCATGTTCTGTTTCGATCAATGGTAATATTATTTGTTGAGCTAAATCTTTGTTCTCGGCGAGCATTCTTTTGTGATCGAATATTTCTATACCTACACTGGGCTCCCCATGTGCAGCGGAAAGTAATAATTCTGAAACTCGATTATATTCTACTGAATAATTTTCAACCAGCAAATTTCCCTGCGTATCCAGCAGATGCAGATAATCAAATCCTGAGGTATTTTTTAAAATAGTTAATTGCTGTTTTATAGATTCTGTATCGTTTTTTTCTAACGCCACATAAAAAGAATGTGACTCGGCCACTAAACCCAGGCGGCTTAAATAATCTTCACGTATTCGTTTAAATACATCATGGGCAACAGTTAAATCTGTATTAACTTTTATAAATAACTGTTCGTAGGCAAAACCTTTACCCCAGTAGATTGCCAAAACCAGTGCAATAGGCATAACCAGTAAGATGGGAAATAAAACCAGGGCTAATAACTTATAGCGAACTGCACTACGTATTGTTTCAATAATGGGGGTTAATGAAATCATCAGTTATATAACGATCTTAATTACACTGCCATACCTTGGTTTTTCGGTCGAGTGTTTTGCGAGAAATACCTAACACTTTAGCAGCAGAAGATTTATTGCCGCGGTTTTCAGCGAGCACCTTCAAGATATGTATTTTTTCAATTTCATCAAGTTGCTGTGAGGCTTCATCAACTTCTAACAGAGAATGTTGAATAGAAGAAGGCGCAGCCACACATTCACCTGGTGGCCTGTTTAACAGCAGGCTTCTCTCGATAACATTTTTAAGTTCTCGAATATTACCTGGCCATGGGTAAGATTTAAGTAATGATAATTCATGTTCGTCAATTTGCAGAACAGGCAAGCCCATTTCACTGCTTAAAAGATTTGAAAAATATTGCACCAGTGAAGGCAAATCTTCTAATCGTTCTTTTAATGATGGCATTCTTAAACTTAATACATCAAGCCGATAATAAAGGTCTTCTCTAAAATTACCTTTTTTTACTTCTTCAGGTAAATCCCTGTTTGTCGCTGCGACCACGCGAACATCAACAGGAATTTCCTTATTACTACCGACTGGTCTAATACTGTGTTGCTCCATAACGCGCAGTAAGTTGGTTTGCATGCCCATTGGCATTTCACCAATTTCATCAAGAAAAAGGGTACCGCCATTAGCGTAGGTAAATAAACCATCACGTGACTGATGTGCACCTGTAAATGCCCCACGACTGTGACCAAATAGTTCGCTCTCCAGTAATTCAGCTGACATTGCACCGCAGTTAATCGGTACAAAACTTCCAGAGCGCCCACTCCAGTCATGTATAGCTCGACCTGCAAGTTCTTTACCCGTACCGGTTTCGCCGGTAATTAACACAGTCGAAGGCATAGGCGCTACACGTTTGATAACCTGACAGAGACTTTGCATTAAATCACAGTCCCCCACCATGCCAGCGTTATCGTAATAACTTTTAACTTCTCGACGTAATATATAATTTTCCCGCTGAATTTTTTGTTTATCGATACTGCGTTCGACAGAAGCGATCATTTGGGCGAGCCGAAAGGGTTTAATGATAAAGTCAGTGGCCCCCGCTCGCAAAGCAGAAATAGCTGTTTCGATATCTGCATATGCGGTAATAAATATAACGGCGGTATTACTACCCTGCTCGCGTAATTGAGTAATCCAGTCAACACCCGAACGCCCTGGTAAACGTATATCGGTAATGATCAGATCAAAATGGCAGCGCGCTCTGAGTTCATCCGCCGCTTCAACATTCTCAGCAACTTCGATTAAACCAAAGCGGCTGGCAAGACCTTTTTTCAAAGAGCTGCGTATCCCCACCTCATCATCAACAATGAGCACAGAGTGCATGGATTTTTTGCTAGTCGTATTATCATCAACCTGATTAAAAGTTTTTGATTCCTGGGTTGAGCTGTCATACATACGCTGTTCGCTGGTATTCATGTTTCGCCCCATTTCTGACTTACTGGTATTGATCATACCCTATCAGGGCAATAATCACGAAACGCTAATATTGAGACAATTTGTCCCAGACCTGAAAGTTATGAATAGCCAAAATTACCCAAATTAATGCTTATATAACAAACGCTCAAAATTTCAGACCTGTTTTAATCAGCTAAGTCTCTATTTTATATCCTTTTAACCATAGCAGCTTGAGCATTTTTAAAAATCAGCCTGTTTTAAAATTTCAACTGGCACAGCAATTGCTCTCATGAATATTGTTGATAAACATTCTTAAATCTTTCAATAAATAAAGCCAGACCACTTAACAGGTGAACTAAATGAAACTTGTGAATTCAACTATAAAAACAATTTTAATACTGCTGCCTTTATACATTTTGCAACCTGCGTTCGCTGATAACGGGGTGACGAATAACTCAAATAAAATCATTCGCTTAGCAACCACTACCAGCACCGACAACTCGGGGTTACTCGCTTATCTGTTACCCACCTTTGAAAAAACAAGCGGTTATCGTGTACATATTATTGCCGTTGGTACAGGTAAAGCTCTACGCATGGGACGTGATGGTGATGCGGACGTTTTATTAGTACATGCACCAGCGGCTGAAATTAAATTTGTTAATGCAGGTTTCGGTGAAAAACGTTACCCGGTTATGGTTAACGACTTCGTTCTGGTAGGGCCGCTATCTAACCCGGCGAATATAAAAATAGACAGTGACATAAGTTATGCGCTGCAGCAGATAGCCGATCACAAATCAATATTCATTTCACGTGGTGATAATTCTGGTACACATAAAAAAGAGTTAAGTTTGTGGCAAACAAAAAACAATTATCATAAATCTAAAGCCTATCGAGAAGTTGGCCAGGGTATGGGAAAAGTTTTACAGATGGCTGCAGAACTCGATGCTTATACCTTAACTGATCGTGGCACATGGTTAGCATTTAAGGCTAAAACACCTTTAAAAATACTTAACGAGGGTGACCCTAAATTGTTTAACCCCTACCACATCATCGCAGTAAACCCTGAACGTTATTCCAACCTTAACTATCCCGGTGCAAAGGCTTTAATAAACTGGATTACTTCAAATGAAACTCAAACATTAATTGGCCAGTTCACGGTTAATAATAATGTATTGTTTAAACCTTCTGCCAATGAAACACAGTTAACCAGTCAGCTGGTTAAAGAAACAGGCGTTAAATAGTACAAAACCGATGAATGATGGCTGATGAACAACGGGTTATGAACCAGGGATGATCAAGCAAGGGTAATGAACAATGGACGATTCAACTTCAATAACACTGGATGCCATACACCTGCTGTTTAGCGGAGATGCAGAACTGTGGGCGATTATTGGTGTTTCATTTCAGGTTTCCAGCACTGCCATCTTTATTAGTGTTCCCCCCGCACTGATCATTGCTTTTATCCTTGCTTATGCTGATTTTCCTGGTCGGCGTTTACTCATATCAATATTTAATACTCTATTAGCCGTACCCGCTGTGGTGATAGGCCTGACTTTTTATCTGTTACTTTCACGTCAGGGTATTTTGGGTGACTGGCGATTACTGTTTACACAATCAGCGATGGTTATGGGTCAGGCTGCACTCAGTTTCCCGATTCTTGTAGCCATGGGACATGCTGCTTTTCAGGCCGTTGATAAACGTGCCTGGGAAACCGCACGAACCTTAGGTGCCAATAGAATGCGCGCTTTTTACACGGTAATGAAAGAAGCCCGTTTTGGCCTGCTCGCCGCATTGTTTAGCGCATACGGGCGCATCATTGCTGAAGTCGGCGCATCGATGATGTTAGGCGGTAACATTTTAAACTATACACGCAACATACCCACGGCAATTGCCCTGGAGACAAGCAAGGGCGAATTCTCACAAGGTATCGCACTGGGGCTGGTACTCATTATTTTAGCCTTCACACTAAACACCTTCTTACAGTACTTTCAGGGTAAAGGGCACTTAAGCAATTGAAAACAGAGATATATAACACGTTTATAAATTTTTCTGATATCAGGAAACGTTTCGGTCAAAAACAGATTCTGGACAACTCCGATATCGAAATTAAGAGTGGCAAATGTATTCTGCTTTACGGCAAGAATGGTTCAGGTAAAACTACATTTTTACGTATTATTGCCGGACTTGAAACACCTGACTCAGGTTTTGTTAATACTGGCCTCGGCAAATACCACTGGAAAAAATGTCGACAACAATTAAGAAACAGCGTGGTTTATTTACATCAGCAACCCTATATGTTCGAAGGAGATGTAATCAGCAATTTAAACTTTTCATTGCACAATAAACTTAATCAAAAACAACGTCTTCAACGCATCAGATCTGCGCTCAAATGGGCGGGGCTGGAAAGCATTGCAGAAAATTCTGCAAAAACCCTGTCTGGTGGTGAACTCCAGCGTGTTGCAATAACCCGTGCCTGGTTAAGAAACCCTGAAATATTATTACTGGATGAGCCTGTTACAAATATGGATTATGAATCCCGTTTGCGAACAATCGATTTACTGCTCAACCTGAAACAACAGGGTGTGGCATTAGTTGTTTCCAGTCATGACCCGGTTCACTTTGAAGCACTCACAGATAACTGCTTACAGTTAAGTGAAGGACGACTTAGTGATTATACAAGCAGCGAAAATATAACCCCTATAAATTACAAAAAATACATTTATGAACACACTTACTAAACAAGATGTAACAGCCGTAATACTTGCCGGTGGCAAAGGCAGACGTATGCAGGGCGAAGATAAAGGTCTGGTCGAACTAGCTGATCGGCCACTCATCGAATATGTGATCGATGCGATTAAACCTCAGGTCAAAAACATTATCATCAATGCTAACCGAAACCAGTCACTTTACTCTCACTATGGTTACCCGGTTATCTCTGACACCTTAGATAATTACCAGGGCCCTTTAGCCGGTTTTTTTAGTGCCATGAAAGAAACCTTAAGCAGCTATATAGTTACCCTGCCCTGTGATGGCCCATTGTTAGCCAGCAACTATGTCGAACGCCTTATCGCTACATTAAATAAAGAGAATGCAGAAATAGCTGTCGCACATGATGGAAATCGTTTGCAACCAGTGCACTCACTAATTCCTGTTTCATTAAAAGCAAGCCTTGAAAATTTTCTCGACTCAGGTGAGAGAAAGATCGACCTCTGGTATAAACAGCATAATGTAACACATGCGGATTTTTCAGATTGTCCGCAAACCTTTAGAAATATAAACACCACTAACGAACGTGATAATTTGCAGAACGAAGGTTTAATGTAATGAAACAGCGATAACAAACAGGTCAACTTGATCTAAATTTATAAATACGTTCTAAATGTTTTATAACTTTTGTTAAGTAACTGAATAACAAAATATCTACAAACAGACTCAAGATAAGTGATGAATAACCATGTTAAACCCGAAAGTAAAAAAACAGGCCAGTTGTGCAGATGATTACGATAGTGAAACTATTACGGTTGAAAGTGCACGACAAAAAATACTCGAAAAAATTCCTCCCATAAACGGCACCGAGAAACTCACTTTATATCAGAGTTTAAACCGGGTACTGGCAGAAGATATTGTTTCAAAATTAAATGTGCCCGGACACACGAATTCTGCCATGGACGGTTATGCCTTATCAGGTGACCAACTAACAGATAACAGAACACGCGAATACAGGGTAATTGGCACTGCTTATGCCGGGCGGCCCTTTAAAAATAAAAACAATAAAGACCAGTGCCAGGTCGGTGAGTGTGTACGAATTATGACAGGCGCAGCGATGCCTTCCGATACCGATACGGTTATAATGCAGGAGCATAGTGAAAAATTAAATGACACAACTGTACGTTTTACAACAGGTCACAAAAAAGGTCAGAACGTTCGCCAGGCTGGCGAAGACATAGCAAAAGGTAACACTGTTCTAAAAAAGGGACATCACATACAGCCTGCTGACCTGGGTGTGATCGCATCCATTGGTATTGGTGAAATCAGTGTATACCGACAACCACGAATCGCCTTTTTTTCTACCGGTGATGAATTACGCCAAATCGGAGAACCTCTTGAAAAGGGTGATATCTATGACAGCAATCGATACAGCCTGCATGGAATGTTAAGTCAGCTAAATGTAGAAATTATTGATCTTGGTGTTGTTGGAGATAAGCTGGAAGATTTACGTGAAGCTTTTGAAACCGCATCCAGTAAAGCTGACCTGGTAATTACCACAGGTGGCGTCTCTGTAGGTGAAGCTGATTTCGTAAAAAATATTATTGAAGAGATGGGAGAAATACATATCTGGAAAATTGCTATGAAACCCGGGCGGCCAATTACATTTGGCGAACTTGAAAAGGCGGTTTTTTTTGGTTTACCCGGTAACCCGGTTGCCGTGATGACGACATTTTATCACTTTGTATTACCGGCAATACAGCAATTATCTGGTGAAGGTGCACGCTCCCCTCTCACATTCGATGTGAAATGTAATTCTGCACTAAAAAAACGTGCGGGGCGATTCGAGTGCCTGCGTGGTATTTTATCGCGAAATGAATCAGGTCAGTTAACGGTATCTGTTACAGGTAAACAGGGATCTGGCATTTTAACTTCAATGTCGCTCGCTAATTGCTTAATTTTATTAGATGAGGATTGTAACGGTATCAATACAGGTGATTATGTAACAGTGCAGCCGTTTAATACATACCTCTAATAATTTTATGAAGCAGCTTCTTTGGCGTTAACAAAAAATACAATAAAACAGCAATTAGCTTAATAATAGCTAAGCCTGCTATTTACAAAAAACTAACGGTCTGAATAAATAGCGCCTGTCGGACAAACAGGAACACAATCACCACAACTTGAACAGGCGGTATCGTCAAGTAACGAGTCTCCTTCGCCAAAGGTCAGTAAACTTGCAGAACCCCGATGTGAACGATTAATAATATGGCTATCTCTACAGGCTCTGATACAGCGATCACAATGTATGCATTTTTCCTGAGCTAATTGAATATAATCTGAACTATATCGATTACAATCTTTCAGCTTTTGATCATGTAAATAAAAACGTGCGCTATTAACACCCAGTTGACTGGCATATTCGCGAACTTGTGTGTTTAATGTTTCAATACCACCATGTTCAGCAATAATAAATTCCATTAAGACTTTCCTGGCATTTACTGTTTTTGTACTCTGGGTTTGTATTTGCATATTTTCCTCAACCACAGTTGAACAGGCGGGTAACAATTTATTATGACCTTCAACTTCAACTGAGCAAATACGACAAACTGAACGCGACTCAAGACCTGGTAAATGACAGATAGTCGGAATGGGCAACCCTGCTTTTTTTGCCACCTGTAATATAGTTTTACCTGCCTTAACCTCAAGCGCCTGGTTATTTATGCTGATATTAATCATTTCACAAATTCCTGAAATGTTTCAAATAAGTGATAACAGGTACTGAAGCAGCCTTACCTAAACCACAGGTCGATGTTTGCTGCATAGTTTCACTAACACTATGTAACCAGCTAATACTCTCATCTGTTTCATTTGAATCAAGTAATTGCTGAGAAAATTTAAGCAGTTCCTGCGTGCCTACCCGACAGGGTGTACAACGTCCACAAGACTCTTCTTTAAAAAATTCGGCTGATTTAGACATTTCAAGTAACGGATCACGGGTGTTGTTAAATAAACGTATTGTTCCAGACCCCACATGCAGGCCTAATTTACTCAATCCATTTACATCATAATTAACATTGATTAATTTTTTAGGGATTAAACCACCTGAAATACCACCAACTTCAATAAAACTTAAATCTTCTGCCTCAGCCTTATGAATGATTCTTTCTAATGAATCCCCCATATCAACTTCATAAATACCCGGCAGTTTTACATCACCAGATAAAGTAACTAATTTAGGATGTTTATTTTTAAAACGCTCAGGCGACTTTAAAAGAAGCGGAATCCAGCTAAGGGTTTCAACATTATTAATAATTGTCGATTTATTCCATAAGCCTTTTTCATGGGGGTAAGGTGGTTTTAAACGAGGCTCCCCACGTTTTCCTTCAATATAGTTAAGTAATGCAGTTTCTTCACCTACAATATATAAGTCCGGGTCAGGACCGTACAACACATGTATATTTATATTTTTTAATAAGTTTGTATTCTCCGATACAACCTTAGATAAATTTTCATAAGCCAGTTTATAGGCCGAATTAACAATCAGATATACCTCATTAATTTCCAGTAATCTACAGCTTATAGCCAAACCTTCAATCAACAACTGCGGATAATGCAGCATAATAAAGTAATCTTTATAGGTATAAGGCTCCCCTTCCAGGCCATTAACAACCAGATATTCTGGTTTAAATGGAATAGCCGCCTGCCATTTTTTAAGCAACGGAATATGTGAACCTCCACAACCACATAAACCACTGTTATAAATTGATTCTAAAACCTCTGTATTACTTATTTTATTGTTAATAATATTTTTAAGTTGATTAAATGATTCTTCTTTTGAGTAAGCTTCAAAACTCGAAACATTTCTACCTTCAATTTTAATAATCTGTTTTTCTTTTACATAACTGCTTTCGGCTGATTCATAAAATGAAGCCACACTAAAACATTGTTTTTTAATTTCAGCCTGCATATCGAAACCTTTTACTATTCAACAGGGGGATCATTAGATTCATAATTAAAATGGCGTACATTTCAATACCTGCAATACTGGTATACATTTTCCCCAATACAGACAATACAGCCACACCCATACCAAAAATAATTCCACCTTTTATAGTATTTGGAGAGGTTTCTGGTGCTGTCACAAAAAAGAATGCCATCAATAACGTTGGCCCTCCCATTAAGTACACCAGGGGTTCAGACATCCAGGGGGCATGGCCAACTATTTCAGGGGTATCTGGCAATATAAAAACCATAACAGGTACAGTTAATAACATTGTAATAGCGGCTTCTCTTTTGATCACCACATAACGCAACATTAAAAAACCAACTATCAATAATAATAAAGTACTGGTTTCACCTATAGAACCTTTAGTAAAGCCAAAAAATGCATCCCAGTAATAGGGTTGCAACATACCACCTGCTTCTTTAAATAATAAACTGGCGCCACTGGCTAAATCGGCATAAGGAACGGGATCGAAGTTTTCTAAAACCGCAATCACAGCACGCCCTAAAACAGCAGGATTAAAAATATTACCTACTTTACCCTTACTCAATGCAGGCAAAGCCTGTTTGCCAATATACTCGGCAACAAATCCACCGGTTATAATCATATAAAACGGTGTTAATGGACTAAGTGTTAAACCCATTAGCAAACCCGTTATCATGCTACCGGGGTTAAATATTTTTACTACACCACCATTTGACCATTGTATTATCGCACCGGCTAACATTGTGCTTAACGTTGATAAAAGCAAAACATAAAAGGCATTAATACCAAAATAAATACTACCAAAAATAGCCAATGGCAAAAGCAGAATAAAGGTACTCCATTTAGCACCTACAGTCTGACGAAATTCTTTAATATTCATCATCACTGAGGCGACTCCATTGTACCCTGCGGCCTGTTTTCAGCCGCTTCCTGCCATGGTTTTACTTCTGAAGCTGTGTGACACTCTACACACGCCACTACAAATGATTTGTGACAGGTTAAACATGATGATGGATTAATGCTAGCCAGCATAATATGCCGTTCCAGACCATTACCTGACGGATTAACAAAATCACTCGTGTGGCTTTCTGGCAATGTATTATGACAAGATTCACACTCGGACTTTATATGACATGAAGCACAACGCTGGTAAGAAAAGTTTTCTGTTCTGCCATGAGTATATCGACGAAACTGCTCATTATGTGATTTTGGCGGTGGTATAAGTAAAGCCGGCTTTATATCATTAATTTCATTTTTTATATGTTCATGCTGTGAATGGCATTGTTTACATTTACCATCATAACGCCACTCATGTACATTATTTTTAAAAAATGAATTACTAATTGCCATTATTAGAATAATGAGAAACAATAGCAAAAACACAATATATCGCGGCTTCATAAAATTAAATTTTGATATCAGGCGTGTCATTATTTTATACACCTGAAGCCAATATCAAAACTTCTATATTCCGCATCACGTTCAACATAAGATTTAATACTGACACCTGATGGACTACTATTGGAACTGCCTCCTACAACACGTTTTTCTTCCACCCACTCCGCTACGTTACCCGCCATATTTAAAATATTATAAGGCGAAGCGCCTTTTTCAAATGATTTAGAAGGTGCAGAATAAGTATAAGCATCGTTTTCTGCCCATTTTTCACCACCCGTATTGGCTTTTTTGTAATCCCATTGATTACCCCAGGGCCATATTCGACCATCAGAAACACCTGCATATTTCATCCACTGGGCATGTGTCGGTAATGTCTGACCACGCCATTTACAATATGCCTTTGCAGAATACCAGCTCACCCCAACAACCGGATGGTCTGGTTTTTTAAATGTATTTTCATTAAAAGGCGATAATTTTGAAGCCACTGAGTTTATAAAAAAAGCCGAGCGATACTCTTTCCAGTATTTGGGTAGTTTATGCTCTGGATGTGCTGTTATAAATTCTGCATAAGCCTTATTAGTGACTTCAATAGTATCTATCTTTTGTAAAACATCCGCCTGTGCAATAAGCGAACAACTCAAGGCCATTAAACCCACACATAAACGTAACATTATTGAAACCCCTTAGTTAAGGTTTCCCAGCCTGTAGAACGAGCCACACTACTGTTATCATCAATAATTAAAGCTTCAATATTTTCTTTACCATTCACCCAGCGCATTCCCTCGATTGCGCCTTTCACAGAAACTGCTGTTGCATAGGCATCTGCAAGTGCCGCATCTTTCGTTAGAATAGTTACACTTTGAGTACCGTTAGCTGGTTTCCCCGTTTTTGGGTTTATGATATGACTATAACGTTTGCCGTTGCTTTTAATGTAACGCTGACTATCTCCCGAAGTTGCCACAGCATAGTCAGCTATTGAGAACTGCTCTATTATCTGGCCTTGCCAACGGGGGTTTTCAATACTTATATTCCAGGGCCCGCTTGATTTTTTCCCCATTAAATAAACATCTCCACCGGCACTAACCGCGGCATTTTTTATGCCCATCTCACGTAACAAACTTATTGCCAACTGAGCAGCATAACCTTTTCCAATGCCGCCTAAATTTATTTTCATGCCCTCAGGGATTCTGACTTTCATTTCAGATTGATTTAATTCGATTTTATCTGTGCCCACAAACTGTAATTGCTGCTGTATTTGTTTATCACCAGGTAAATCTCGCGTTTGATCGCGAAATGGATACAAATCCCAGACAGCACCAATCGTCACATCAAAATCACCATCTGTATCTTCAAAAGCCTGCTTCGATAACAACAATAAACTCATCGTTTGTTGACTTACCTTAATCCATTTACCCGATTGTTGATTTAAAAGAAACACATCACTACCGGGTTTCCAGGAACTTATTTTCGACTCAAGTATTAATAAATTCTCTGTTATTTTTGTTATAACCTGAAGCGCAAGTTTCTCTGGCGCTTCAATTACAAAAATAAACTGTGAACCCATTAAAACAACTTCACGTTTAACAAGCTCAGATGATTTATATTGTGATGTTTCATAAACAGGTCTATTAATCACACTTCCATCTACGTGATGTGTATCGTGCTCGTTTTCGTGTTGAGTCTGGTTTACTGTTCTGTCTTTATACATAAGACCATAAACTAAAGACAAACCAACAACGATAATGAATACCAGCCACTTTTTCATTACTCTATTACCTTCATAAAATTAAGCAGGTCTTCTATCTGGCCAGGTCTTAAATGTGATGTACCACCATGTGAATCAATGACTCTGTTTTGTTTATCTAAATCACCTTTTAACGTTCTTTCTGTTAATTCATTAAAGCCAATTTCTTTTTTATCTTTTCTTACAACTTCATCACCTGTCATAACTGGCATTAAAAACTTTCTTGCTGCCGGATGCTCAGGTGTTAGTAAAACCTCACGCAAAGACCTGGCACGGGCATGATGTAAGAAAACCGGCGGTCTATCAAAAATTCCGCGCAGTGTCATGGTAGTAAATGTACCTTCCTTGTCTTCAAATCGACCGCTATCTTCATGTTTTAACCCTAAAGGATCTCCATTTACTGTTTCTATTGCGAAAACACTTGCTAGCGAATATGAAGCATCACGCCTTGTCATGGTGGTTAATTGCGGCAAAGCACGCCGATCATTATTTGCAAGTAGTTCGGTTTTATTTGTGAACTCTGGTGAGCTATGACATACCCCACACATAACCTGCGCTGAGTTAAATAACTGCTTACCGCGTTTTACGGAAGGGTGCTGTTTATCAAAGGGTGTTGGTAATAAACGATTTTCCTGTCCCATCCAGGCAGCGACAAAGGGATAAAACTCAGCCAGAGAATAGGCTTTATTAAAATATTTCTCTGACTGGCTTTTGAAAAACTCATTACGCCTATGTTCAAGGTCATACCATTTGTTACCCAACTTATTCACTTCAACGCGTTCTTTTAGTTCTTCATGCATTAAACGCCGTTTATCATTAGCGACAGGTGAAAGCAACTTACTGAAATCCCCTGCCCATACAGGCCTGTCGAAATCAATAGAACTAGCAGGTTCATTGATATCTGCACCCTGGCCCTCTTCTAGAATATGTGTGCCTTCAAAATAATAAGGCTGAATAGCAAAAATATTTTTTATTTGCGGAATTCCAAGTGTCCCACCCGGTGTTAAATGCCCCCATTTATTCTGACCCACTACCTCTGCTGCACCCCAGGCACGGCCGTCACCTGTATCACGATAATGACAATGCGCACATGATGTGTCGCCATCAGAACTAAATACGGTTGAATGAACAAGCATATCACCACGCTCTACATCGGTAGATATGGCGGGTTCAGTTAAGTCACCTACGGCAATTTCAGTATTATTTTGAGGATTATGCAGATCAATAATAGTAATGGTTTCACTCATCTGATTAGCAACATACAATTTATTGTTCGCAGCGCTAATACCCACTGGCCTGAAACCCACATCAAATTTTCGTAATGGAATAAGTCGATCTGATGGCTCATGAGGATTGTGGTTTATCTGCCATTCAATAATTTCAAATGTACCGGACATACTCACATAAAGTTTGTCGGCAAGTGTTACAGACCATTCTGGAAATGAACCGGGGACGCGCTGCAGCTCTGGAGGTATATCACCTTTAACATCACCCGTAGTCGCTTCAGCTGTATCAGATGTGTATCTCACCCAGTTTTTATGTGCTTCATATTTGTTGGTTTTAAGAAAATAATCAGGTGAACTATTTTTAGAAAGAGAGTTAAAGTCAATCGAAGTTAAATCAATCGCAATGATATCATTTTGAATATCACGCATTTTAAAATTCCAGGTTCCATCAACTGCATCAAAATCTCCCATTACAAACTGCTTATCAACAGGAAACGCATCATAACCCTGAGTGGGGTCTCTTAATACAGTGTACTGAGCTGCCGGATTATTTTTATCCCAGCTTTCAGCACCATATGGATCACGTTCTTTGGTCGCACCAAAACCCGCACCCATGGTAAACACCATTAAGGTATTTTCTTTTATTATTAAATGACTGGCGACATTGCCAGTATAAATACTACCAATGAGTTTGTTAGTCTGCGTATCAATCACCGCCACATCCATCGTACCGGTATTACCAACAAACAAATAACGACCGTATAGAGCTAAATCTTTTGGATGGGCCTGCTCATTACCTACCGGGATTCCCGGCCCGCCATAACCCTGATTGATCCATTCAGCTATTATTGCTAAATCATCATCATCTTTATCAAACAGCACACCACCGGGATGAAACTCTGGCGTGATTTTTTCATCACCAAATCCACCCATAGTTTTTGGCAAAACAGCTCTTAACAAGGGGCTATTATACGCATCACCACCAATAGAATTTGCAACTGCAGATAAAAAATTTAACTTAACATCAGGGCCAGAAACAAAACCGCCTGCTGCTTCATTATGGCAGCTTGCACACCTGGACCTTAAAATAGCATTAATACCCCGTGAACTATGCTGACTCGCTTTATCTATTTGTTTATCTGTAAAACCTCGAATATATAAATCATTAAGGGTTTGTTTAGAAATAGAATGACTACCGTAAAACGCTTCATCATTGAAACCACCTTGTACTTTAATTTTACCTTTAAGATATTCATCTGTTTCAACAATATCAATAACCAGAACCTGGTCTAAATAACGATTGGCAACCCAGGCCCTCTTACCATCTTTAGAAAATGTAATATCTTGTGCATAATAATCTAGCTCAATAATATTAACGACTTCATCGATCCGCGTATCAATTACTGAGGCATAATTTGAGAACTCATTTGTTACCACGAGAAATGTACCACCCGGGTGTAACACTGATGTATAAGGTCTACTACCTACTTCTATTCGCTTAATGACTTTATTGGTTACTAAATCCACCACCGCGAGTTTATTCTGTGGGTTATTTTCAGTACCCTGCAATGTCACATATAACTTAGTGGCCTCTTTATTAAGCGTAACCCGTGTGGGTTTGTCTCGATGTGGCTGTTTTGCCTGAACAGGCACATTATTTGGCACCGGGCTTAAATCATGTTTTTTAAATACACTGTTATAACGCCACACCGATGAAGTTAACTTGTCGAATGCTGAAGCATAATAAACTTCTTCAGCATAACTTAAACCATTAAAGCTAATTAAAAAAAGAATAATATATGTTTTTATAATTTTAAACATTATCAAAACACGCCTTTATAAGTCGCGCCTATATCTATCCAGCGAATTAACATTAAAAGTTCA
>JAPHRB010000096.1 GCA_026197015.1 Gammaproteobacteria bacterium
CTAATAGTATCCAACGTAAATATTCCATCTCCATTAATTGACCTTTACGCGCTTTCTACCATTTTCGCAGCTTCTTCAATATCAACAGAAACCAGACGTGATACACCTGCTTCACGCATAGTAACACCACTCATCGTTTGCGCCATTTCCATGGTCACTTTATGGTGAGTAATAAAAATAAACTGCACAGTTTTAGACATTGCTTTTACCAGTGAGCAGAAACGCCCAACGTTTGCTTCATCTAGTGGGGCATCAACTTCATCTAACATACAGAATGGAGCTGGATTCAGTTCAAAAATAGCAAATACAAGAGCAACTGCGGTTAAGGCTTTTTCACCGCCTGACATTAACTGGATATGACTAATACGTTTTCCCGGTGGTCGAGCCATTACAACGACACCGGTATCGAGTAAGTCATCACCTGTTAATTCAAGGTACGCCTGACCACCACCAAATAATCGAGGGAACATTTCCTGAATTCTGGCATTAACATGCTCATAGGTGTCTTTAAATTTACTACGCGTTTCTTTATCGATTTTTGCAATAGCCGCTTCCAGTGTTTCTAAGGCTTCAATAATATCCCCGTGCTGAGAGTCCAGATACTCTTTACGTTTATTCTGTTCTTCGAACTCTTCGATTGCCGCAAGGTTAATTGGGCCTAGACGTGAAATACGCTGAGCTATTTCTTCAACCTTACGCGACCAGACATCAATGTTCGCATCTTCACCTAACTCTTCAAGCAAGTCTTCCGCTTTAAAATCGGTTTCTGCAAGCTGTTCCTGAACTGTCTGACTTCGAACTTTAACTTCTGAAGTATTTAAACGTGCCTGTTCTAAACTTGAGCGAATCATCTGTGATTTCTGGTCTAATTCATTACGTTTCTGTTCAAGCTGGCGTAAGCTATTATCAATGTTTTCAACAGAACGTCGAGCTTCTGTTAACTGCTCTTCAACCTGTAATCTTTCTTCAAGCAAAGTTTCCAGTTCTTCCGCTTTATCATCACCCGACTGAACTGTTTGCAAACTTTCTGTTAATTCTTCACGACGTTGCTGCTGTGACTCTAACTGGCGAGCCATGCGTTCAATATTCTGTTCTAAGTTTCGTTTTAAAGTTCGACGAGATTCAATTTGAATCGCTAACTCATGTACAGACTCTCTCTCACTCTGCGCTTTACTACGTGCTTCTAGCAACTGATTTTGTAAACTTTCTCGTTTACCCGTTAACTCTTCGCGCTCACGTGACAGAGATTCCATTTGCGTCATCGCTTCATTACGCTTACGACGCGCCTCTTCCATTTCATCTTGCTGACGTTCAATGTTTTTTGTGATCTCTACTGATTCTTCCTGTAGATTCTGATTACGACTCAGTAACTGCTCTAACTTTGATTGACCTGACGTTAACTGCGCCTGAATCTGTGAACACTGACTATGGGTATTATTTAATTCTGCCTGCCATTGCTCACGCTGTTGCTCTATATTTTGTAATTGTGCCCTGGCATCCTGAATTTGAACTTCCAGTTCCTCAAGCGTCATATCCTGCTCTTCTATTAGCTGTTGCAGTTCTTTGATTTCCTGCTCACGCGCTAATACACCAGACTTTTCATCTTTATCACGGGCTACACGTAACCATGACTGACCTAACCAGATACCGTCAGCTGTAATAACCGACTCATTAGCCGTTAATGAAGCACGCACAGCTAAAGCCTGATTTAAATCATCCGCAACTTTAACGCCATTTAGAATCCCGGCCAAGGAGACTGATGATTTAATTTTACTAGCTAAACTTGCGCTTTCATCTTTAAGCGTGGCAGAGGACGAGGTATCAAACAAATTCAGATTACCCTGTTCTAAATCACCCAGCACCTGTGCCACAGCATCCATTCCATCGACACAAACCGCTTCAAGATGGGAACCCAGTACAGTTTCTACTGCTTTTTCCCAACCCGCATCTACTTCAATATTTTCAGCCAGTCGAGAGTTATTTGATAAACCATGTTTTTCTAACCAGCCACCCACTGCATTTTCATTTTTACCCAGAGCTGCTTTCTGTAAAGCTTCAAGTGAAGCCAGACGACCACGACTCTCATTTAACTGTCGACGTAAACCATCTTCTTCCTGGCTAAACTGTGTCGATTTTTCACGTTGATTACGAATTTGATCTATTACGTCAGAAACCTTGTCCTGCATTTCTGATTTTTTCATTTCTGCAGTTTCACTCTGTTCACGTAACTGCTCTAACTCGATCTCTAAATCATCACCAACAAGTTTACGTTTTTCTTCTTCAACTTTTTCCAGGCGTTGTTTTAACTGTAATACATGTTTCTCAAGCTGCTCCATTCGGGTACGTTCGACCTGTGCAGTTTGCGAGGGTTGTGCCGCCTCTTCATTATGTAGATCCCAGGCGCTTTGCCATTCCTGCATAGCTTGTTCAGCTTCATGCAAATGCTCATTTATCGCCTGTTGTGACTCACGTTGCATTTCAAGTTTAGGCTCGGCCTCACTCAGCACTAAATCAATTTCTTCTAACTGTTCACGGTCAGACTGTAATGACTCCTGAATTTCACCTAAGGCACTTTCCAGCTCATTTAAATCATTTTGCTGACGGCTAAGAATTTCTTTCTCATGCTGAATATTTTGCTCAATACGTGAAATTTCAGAACCCAGACTATAAAAGCGCGCCTGAACTGCATTTAATGATTCATTTTGTTCTACACGTTGTTCACGTAAGGTTTCTAACTCAGATTCAACTGCGCGTTGTTCAGCAATAACTTGCTGTAAGCGGGTTTCCTGTTCTTCGATCGCCTGTTCACGGTTTTCCATCTGCCCATGAAGTTCTTTCCAGCGTAATGCCAGATGTTCAGCTTTTAAGCGACGCTCATCAATTTTTAGTTCTTTATATTTTTCGGCAGTTCGAGATTGACGCTGTAAACGCTCTAACTGTTTATCAATTTCTTCACGCAGGTCATCTAAACGTTCCAGGTTTTCACGGGTATGACGAATACGAGTTTCTGTTTCACGACGGCGCTCTTTATATTTAGAGATGCCCGCCGCTTCTTCTAAAAACGAGCGCAACTCTTCAGGTTTGGCATCAATTAAACGAGAAATCATGCCCTGCTCGATAATCGCGTAACTACGCGGACCTAAACCGGTACCCAGAAACAGATCTGCAATATCACGGCGACGACACTTACTGCCATTAAGAAAATACTTTGACTGGCCATCACGGGTTACCATACGTTTTGCCGAGATCTCAGTAAACGTAGCGTAAGGGCCTTCTAACTTACCTTCACTGTTATCAAAAATCAGCTCAACAGATGCCTGACTAACAGGTTTACGTGAAGATGAACCACTGAAAATGACATCATCCATGGATGCACCACGTAGGTGCTTGGCCGATGATTCACCCATAACCCAACGTACCGCATCTATGGTATTTGATTTACCACAGCCATTTGGCCCTACGATACCGTTTAAATTTGATGGAAACTCAATGGTAGTGGGGTCTACAAAAGATTTGAAGCCCGCCAGTTTGATTTTGCTTAAACGCATTTATAACCCGTTATATAATTTTTATTTGATCTGATTTTACGACCTGATGTCTCCATTAGCTGTAACACAAGGCTCAACAACTAAATTTCAGGTTCAAGCCGCCTAGTATATCAATTTCATTGTATAATGCCGCCAAAATTTACACTTATATAGAGAAACTCATGAGCACACAGCCAACAAAAGATCTGGAAACATTTGACAACCCCCGTGCAGAGCGCGATTACACCATTCGCATTCATACACCCGAGTTCACCTGCATCTGTCCAAAAACAGGTCAACCAGACTTCGCAACCATCCATTTAGATTATATTGCAGACAAAAAATGCGTTGAGCTCAAATCATTCAAACTTTATATGTGGTCATTTCGTGAGCAGGGTGCGTTTCATGAAGATATTACTAATCAGATTTTAAGTGATCTGGTAGACGCGACAGACCCCAGGTTTATGCGAATTACAGCAGAGTTCAATGTGCGTGGTGGAGTTTATACTACGGTTATAGCCGAGCATAGGCAGGATGGCTGGGTTGCGCCTGAGCCGGTGGTCTTACCTTAAAATTTTAAACCTGGGAGGTAAACCCTTGTGTAACATAGTCCGACCCGAAGTTTATCCCTCGGGGTCGGAATTATTATTAAGTATTAACCTTTCTTCTAATTACCCCTGCCAGAGCAATTAAACCCGAACCAAATAACCAGAATGCAGCCGGTACAGGCACAGCAGACACAGGATCTAACCCCTTTACACCCATAGTGATAACGATTCCATTTAAGTTAGGATCTTCCTGACCTGTTATAGTGGCTTGTCCAACAAGGTAGGTTAATCCCGTTTCATAACTCATTGAGGTGCCACTTAACTCACTAATGGGCAAACCTGTATCTGGATCAATTGCACTACCTAATTGATAGACAGCATTTGATGACAGGGTAAAGTCAGAAAAATCGAATCTTAATTCATTCCAGAGCATGTACATCGGCGTCTCTAGCCTCCACTCACCCGTCTCATTACCATTATCAATTAAAGAGCCAGTACCACTACCTGTAATATAAATACTGCCTGATCCACCAAAAAAGTTAAAATCAGCTATTCTCCAGTCCTGATCTGAAGTGAGTGTTAACTGCGATGTTCCCGCGCCGGCACCAGTACCATCAAAAGTAGTTGCATCAAAATTAATTCTATTTTGATTTTGATCTAACAGCATTTCAAATGAGCCTCTAGAGTCAATAAAAACATCTCCAGCTAGTAAATCCATATGGAATGAATTTGGAAAGTCACCAGGAACATTTAACACTGCCGATAACACATTCCCTGAATGTAACGACACAAACAGTACAGATATTTGTAATAAATTTTTTAACATTTCAAACTAACCCTATAATTTTTATTGTATTTTTTATTACGAAAGGCAAAACTCATGCCACACTCACAAATGATTGATTTTTATGGATATAAAAATTTTACACGTAGTATCTCTAACTCATACTGTTAAATATATCGCCAAAAATCATGACATAATTCATCTCATAAACTCATGATTAAACATGACTCTAACGCCTAAAATCACCTCCAGTTAACTGAGAATTGACTCCGGCTCCTGATAATTCATAATACAACACATGACCAACACCCCATCTCTCTATATAGGTATCGATCTGGGCACATCGGGCGTTAGAGCCTGCGCCATCAACGACAATAAAGACTTATTACACACCTGTAAAACATCACTTCCCGCACCCGAAAAACAGGGCAAATCCATCACTCAGGATGCCAACCTCTGGTGGCAGGCAACTGAAAAAGTATTAAGTGAATTATTCTGCCATATAGATGTTAATAAGGTCAGGGCCATTTCAGTTAATGGCACCTCCGGCACTGTTTTAGCCTGTAATGAGCAGGGCACCCCTCTTGCTCCTGCAAGAATGTATAACGATAGTTTATGCACAAAACAGGCGGCTCTCATTAATTCAATTGCCCCATCTGATAGCGCTGCTCACGGTGTCAGTTCAGGTTTGGCAAAATTACTTTATTTACAGCAAAAATATCCAGATGTGACATATTTAGTACATCAGGCCGACTGGATTGTGGGGAGATTATGCGGTCGCTTTGATATTAGTGATGAAAACAATGCTTTAAAATCAGGTTATGACCCCATCAATGCTTGCTGGCCCGACTGGCTTACACAACTCAATGTCAATCTGACATTATTACCTAAAGTTATACTACCTGGAAAACCCATATCCAATATTAATAACAATTCTTTTGGACTTATATCTGATTGCCAGATAGTCAGCGGCACAACCGATAGCATAGCCGCCTTTATCGCCACGGGTTCAAATAAGCCCGGTGATGCAGTAACTTCACTTGGCAGCACACTGGTATTAAAAGTCATATCAGAAAAACCTGTAAATGCACCTGAATTTGGTATCTATAGCCATAAACTGGGTAAATACTGGCTTGCAGGTGGCGCATCTAATACAGGTGGTGCCGTTTTACAACATTACTTTACATCTCAACAGATGGACACAATGAGCCAGATACTCAACCCTCAACAACCTACCCTGCTTGATTATTACCCATTAGTAAGCACAGGTGAGCGATTTCCTGTTAATGACGCAAAACTAAAACCCCGACTGGAACCAAAAGCTAAAACTGAACTCGAATTCTTTCAGGCTATGTTAGAAGGTATAAGTCAAATAGAACTGGATGGTTACCAGAAATTACAACAGCTGGGTGCCCCCTACCCGACCCAGGTGGTAACAGCGGGTGGTGGAAGTAAAAACCCGGCCTGGACTGAAATACGCAAACTAACATTAGGTGTTAACGTAAAACAGGCAGAATTTAGCGAGGCATGTTATGGTAGCGCGCTATTGGCATTGCGTGGATATACACAAACATGATTGCCACAGAAGCACAAAATTTAAACTCGGGGTCGGAATCAAGTTTGATACTTAGAGCACTCTAAATACTGCAAATTAGTTTTTATCAAATTTGACTCCGGCTCCTGAATATTCTTAAATATTTAGCGGCACAGAGCTCACCGAGACTTACTCAATAAACTCTGCTCCCTTAACAAACGAAAATATATAAAAACATTATGATTGGAAATTTACTCTCCGGCTTCGGCCATATTTTTAGCGGTTTAAAACTGATTACTCAACCTGGTTTACGACGTTTTGTAGTCATTCCCTTAAGTATTAATGTGGCATTTTTTGGTGGTGCAAGCTGGTATTTATTAATTAAGTTTGATGAATGGATGAGCAGCTTATTACCTGATTTCCCCGACTGGTTAAGCTGGCTGGAAACCGCACTGATCTGGTTATTATGGCCATTATTTGCAATTATGATATTGCTGGTTATATTTTATAGTTTTACTTTTCTAGCCAATTTAATTGCCGCACCATTTAATAGTTTACTGGCAGAAAAAGTTGAAAAACATTTAACAGGGCAAGCCCTGGATACTGGGCCGAGTTACCCAACAGTAGAAATGATTAAACGCAGTATTGGTTCTGAACTGGGCAAATTGTTTTATTTCATAAAATGGTGGGTATTATTATTCATAATCACACTAATACCTGTGATTAATCTTGCAGCACCTTTTATCTGGTTAGTGTTTGGCGCATGGATGTTATCATTAGAGTACCTCGATTATCCTATGGCTAATCACAATAAATTTTTTAAAGATATAAACAAACAGGCTGTTTCAAAACGTAGCCTGTCACTGAGCTTTGGCGGCGGCGTTATGTTGTTTACCAGTATTCCCGTATTAAACCTGATTGCAATGCCGGCAAGTGTGGCAGGTGCAACCTCATTATGGGTTAAACATAAGGATATTATTTATATTGATGATGCTAGCGATGAAAAGGTTTCATGAGCTCCTCAGCGGAAAACAGGCTGCAAGAAAAAATAGTTGACCTGGAAATTCGACTCACTCATCAGGAAGATCATATTTTGTCTTTAGATAAGATCGTATACGAACAGGATAAATTACTCAGTGTTTTACTCGAAAAAGTAAAACAGATGGATGAGAAATTAAAATCTAGCGGAGAGAATAATATTCTCTCCGCCGATGAAGAAACCCCACCCCCACATTACTAATTTTATAATAATTGTTGAAATGTCCAGCTTTGCGACGCAGGTTTTTTACGAGAAAATTTACCCAGTGTTTTATTTAAGAAGTTATCTCTGGAAACAAATGATATAACCTGCTTTGAGCGGGTCCCTAGATGTCTTTGAAGTTTATTTAAACCCGGGTGAAGACTATCTACAAATAAACCTTTTTCCAGGGTTTTAATACTGCGCTTTCGGCTTTTTATATGTAATTCTGCATAAGCCAGATTGAGATAAACATCACCATCAATAGCCTCCTGCCTTGCAGCATCACGACATAATTCTACACCAGCCCTATCACCGGTTAATACACGTGCTAATCCGCAATATGAGGCATACTTGTTATGATAAATATCGTCATAAGGCGCTGCATCATATGCACGTTGAAAGTTATTTAAAGCCTGAGGTACTGAGTATTCTTTTAGATACCCCAAACCCTGTAAGAAATGATTACAATGCTCGGTTACAGTTTGGTTATTTTCTTTTAAGGTCATTTTTTTCCTTTGCTCTGGTGGCACTTAAAAACACGCATCATGCATGCAGTAATTATGGCACTAATACCGAGCCACGACCAATACAGAGGGATAAAGTTTTGCAGGATATGTCACAGTATGAGCAATATTTCTCCTGGCCTGTTAAAATAGCCGTTTAGTTATCAAACAAGTCAATACACAATGTCATCCATATCAGATAAAGATACACCACAAAACTCAAAAAAAGTCGGTTTCATTAGCCTTGGCTGCCCTAAAGCGCTGGTCGACTCAGAACAGATTATTACCAAATTACGCGCCGAAGGTTATGAGATCAGCCCTTCATACGAAGGTTCAGATATTGTTGTGGTCAATACCTGCGGTTTTATAGATGACGCAGTAGAAGAATCACTCGATGCCATAGGTGAGGCGTTAAATGAAAATGGCAAAGTTATTGTGACAGGCTGTCTGGGTGCAAAGGGAGACATTGTCTCCAACAACTACCCACAGGTTTTAGCGGTGACCGGCCCTCATGCGGCAAATGAGGTTTTAAATGCGGTTCATGAACACTTACCACCACTTCATGACCCCTACACCAGTCTGATACCACCCGCTGGCATTAAACTCACCCCAAAACATTATGCTTATTTAAAAATATCTGAGGGTTGCAATCACCGTTGTACTTTCTGCATTATCCCTTCATTAAGAGGTGATCTGGTAAGTCGCCCCATTGGCGAAGTCATGACTGAAGCTGAAAACCTGGTGAATAGCGGCGTTAAAGAATTACTCGTTATTTCACAGGATACCAGTGCTTATGGTGTAGACATGAAGTACCAGACCGATTTCTGGAATGGTCGCCCAATAAAAACAAAGTTTGAAGATCTGGC
>JAPHRB010000119.1 GCA_026197015.1 Gammaproteobacteria bacterium
AACAATTGTTTTATAAACTGAAAAACTACCACTTATAATCAGGTTAACACCTGAAACCTAACGAACAATGCCTCGTTCTGAGTTAACAATAAAATCAGCCATGTACTTCACTTCCGGATACTGACTAATTAACTCTGCAGCTTCTTTCATAGCCTGTTCTCTGGGTTTTTTAGAACGAACCAATATTTTATAAGCATTTACAATTGCGCGAATAACTTCATCACTTAAACCACTACGTTTTAAACCAACCTTATTAATGCCTCCGGCTTTACCGTAACTACTAGCAACTACTACATAAGGCGGTACGTCCTGGTTTATGATTGAACCCATACTGGTAAATGCCTGATTACCGATTTTTGTAAACTGATGTACAAGCGTAAAACCGCCTAAAATAGCATGATCACCTACTTCAACATGACCAGCACAGGAAGCTGAGTTTGCAAAAACAATATGATTGCCAATTTGACAGTCATGTGCAATATGCACGTATGCCATAAGCAAATTATTATTACCTATACGAGTAACACTACAACCATCATTTGTGCCACGTGAGATAGTTACATTTTCGCGAATGGTATTTTCATCACCTATTTCCAGATAGGATATTTCACCAGAAAATTTTAAATCCTGCGGTTCTTCACCAACTGATGCAAACTGAAATATTTTATTATTTTTTCCAATTTTTGTTGGCCCGTTAATAACCACATGTGGGCCTATCCAGGTACCAGAATCAATTTCAACATCAGCGCCAATTATACTATAAGGACCAATGCTTACGTCATCAGCGATTTTGGCAGTTGCATCTATAATTGCGGTTTGGTGAATCATTTATAACAGCTCATTAATTATTATGATTAGTTTAATTCTATGCAGGCCTTTCAGTTGCTGCACACATTATAGTTGCACTCGCCGCCAACTCACCATCTACCAGTGCTTTACAGTTAAACTTCCAGATAGAGCGCATTTTTTTAACTAACTCTACTTCTAATGTAAGCACATCACCAGGAACGACCTGTCTTTTAAAACGCGCACCATCTATACCTACAAATAAATATAATGTATCTTCTTCCGGGTTTTCATCCATTGTTTTAAAACCCAGCAAGCCAGTCGCCTGAGCCAGTGCTTCCATAATCAAAACACCGGGCATAACAGGATAATCAGGAAAGTGCCCCTGAAAAAAAGGTTCGTTAATAGTCACGTTTTTTACAGCAGTTAAGGTTTTTCCCACTTCATAATCAAGCACTTTATCGACAAGTAAAAATGGATAGCGATGCGCCAGAAGTTTTCTAATTTCACCAATATTCATTGTGTTCAAAATAACACCTTAACCTTTATTATTTATTTGTTTTTCTAACTGACGAATTCGTTTAGCCATATCATCAAGCTGTCTGAAGCGCACACTATTTTTACGCCATGATTTTGTATCATCAATGGGTGTTGTTGACGAATATGAGCCCGGTTTCTTAAGAGACTTAGATACAATAGTCATAGCCGTTATCATAACGTTATCTGTGATCTCAATATTATCACGTATACCTGCCATACCACCAATTATGCAGTTTTTACCTATTTTAGTACTACCTGCAACACCTACTCCACGAGACATGACAGTATGAGCACCAACATGAACGTTATGGGCAATTTGCACATGATTGTCGAGTTTTACGCCGTCTTCAATAATCGTATCATTTAAAGCCCCTCTATCGACAACAGAGCAAGCCCCTATTTCAACTTTATTGCCTATTCTAACACCGCCTACCTGAGATATTTTTAACCACTCGGTTTTATCAAACTCAAAACCAAAACCATCAGATCCGACAACAGAAGATGAATGAAGTATGCATTGCTCACCAATACTACAGCCGTAGTATACGGTAACATTAGGATATAAATGCGTGGATTTACCAATTTTACTGTTACGCCCAATCACACAACCCGCTTCAATTACCGCTTCATCCGCTATTTCAGCATTAGCGTCTATAACAACATTTGCACCAATACTTGCAGTATCAGACACCTTCGCAGATGCATCTATAATAGCAGATGAATGAATGCCCGCCGCGGGCAATTGCTGTGGATAGAGCAAGTCAACAATTCGGGCATAAGTAGCACGAGGATTATCTACCACGAGTGCAGCAACATTTGTGCTTTCTAACATGTCCTGTTTAATAATTACCGCACTGGCATTTGTTTCACGTAAAGCATGTATATATTTTGCATTTGAAACAAAACATATATCTCCTTGTTGAGCATTTTCAACAGATGCCACAGAACTGATAACAACATTTTCATCACCCTGAACAGTTACATCCAGAAGCTCTGCCAGTTGTTTCAATTTATAACTCATTCTATTGGTTTCTACTTAGCCGCTTTATTAACAAGCGCAGAAATTTCATCCGTTATATTCGCTTTATCAGCTGCAAACATAACACCTTCATTTAAAATGAGATCATATTTTTTTTCTGCGGCAAATTTCTTTGTTACATCAAAAACAACCGCTCTAAAATCAGTCATTTCTTTGTTACGCATAACTTTTAACTCTTTCTCAAGTGCCGTACCTTTTTCACGATACTCACCAATCATCTGCTTTAATTTATTCTTTGACGAAGTTAACTTACTCTCTGTCATCAATAATTCATTAGTTTTAATCTCTTTTTCTAATGCTTTAATATCAATAACCAGTTTCTCAAGATCCTGCTTAGGGCCATTAAACTTATCTTCAAGCATTTTATCAATGCCTTTAACTTTGGCGTATTCATTAAACAGAATATTTACATTTACAAAACCTATTTTCTGAGCAAAACTCGCCGCAGGAACCGTTAATATACTCATTAAAAATAATGCTGATACTAATTTTTTCATCTAAATCTCTCCTAAAAGAATGAACCTATACTAAACTGAAATGCCTGCCTGTCATCACCTGGTTTATCATCAATGGTTTCAGCGTAACTGAACCTTAATGGACCTATAGGCGCTAACCAGACAAATGAAATACCGTATGAACTTCTAAGCTCATCCGCATTAAAACCGCCTTCTATAGTAACACCGTCTTCTACATAATCATTTTGTAAAAATACATTACCAATATCATAAAAGACACTTAAACGCACCGAGTTGGGTGCTTTTTCCATAAATGGCACAGGGAATATTACCTCTGCGCTTGCTACCGTTCTTATATCGCCACCAATAGGATCGTCTATAGCGTACTCTTCAATTAGACCATCGGCATCTAAAACCTCTTCTTTTACAAAACGAGGCCCTAGTGAGTTTGAGTCATAACCACGAACTGTTCTTAAACCACCCGCAAAAAATCGCTCATAAAAAGGGAAATTCTCCGTTTTAGAATAACCCTTACCAATCGCCATATCTGTACGAATTAATGTCGTCACACTATTGGTAACTGGAAAGTAAAATTTATTCCGATAAGTTAATTTATAATATTGCAAATCACTACCTGGCGTAGTTAAATCAAGTAGAACTGACTGGCTATTACCCCGTGTAGCAAAAACTGTTCTATTGCGGGTGTCGTGAGTGTAACTGGCTAACATAGTAAATGCAGCAACACCCGCTTCCAGATTTACCTGATCCGTATAGTCACCATGTTCTGCCAAAAACTCTAACACATCGTCTGTTACAGTCGTTGTACCTTGAATAATATCTGTATGCTCAAATCCGACACCAAATCTCACACGATCAAATTCAGATAAAGGTATTCCATAGGACAAATTCAGGCCGTAATTATTTTCCAGGTAATTAATAACATCATCTTCAGAGGTATCTCTTTCTCGATATGACAAGGCAATTGTACGACTGATACCATCTATAGTGTGGTAAGGGTCAGTAAATGACACACTATATGTCTGACCTGCTGCTTCACGGTTGAGATTAAGCGCGAGCTTTTCACCGGTACCATTTAAATTATCCAGCGTCATACCAAGATTAAAAACAAAACCCTGGCTCTGTGAGAAACCTGCGCCGATATTAAAACTACCCGATAAACGCTCTGTAACCTTAATATTGATATCAACCAGATCATCTGTGCCAGGCACAGGGTCTTTATCAACCGTTACTTCTTCTATATAAGCCAGACGTTGTAAACGAATTTTCGAACGCTCCAGCTTACTATTAGATAACTCGCCGCCTTCCATTAATCGTATTTCGCGACGTAACACTTCATCATTAGTTTTATAATTACCCGTGAAATTAATTCGTCTTATATAAACCTTTTTACCCGGACTAACTAAATAACTTATATCAACCTCAAGTGTTTCATCATTAATAATGGGAGCAACTTTGACTTTTGCAAACGAATACCCTTCATTACCCAGCCTACGGGTAACCAGATCTTTACCCTGAATCATTTTATCCCGTGAAAAAACATCGCCAGTTTCTATAAATATAAGTTTTCTAAGTTCTTTTTCTTCTAGTTTCAGGTCACCAGCCAGAGTCACATCTTTAACTTTATATTTATCACCTTCTGTTACATTCATGGTGACATAAATATCTTTCTTATCTGGTGTAATCGTTACCTGAGTAGACTCAACAGCAAAACGCACATAACCTCTATCCTGATAATAAGATTTAAGGGTTTCTTCATCTGCTGCCAGTTTGGGTTTTGCATACTCATCCATACTGCTAAACCAGTTCCATGTACCTGGAACGCCTAACTGTAATTCTGCCAATAAGGTATCGTCATCAAATACCGTATTGCCAACAATGTTAACCTGCTTTATTTTCGCAACGACACCTTCTGATATCACGATGTCAATATCAACACGATTACGCTCCAGCTCTTTTACAGATGTAGTAATACGTACGGCATATTTACCGCGACTAAAATAAGCCTGCTGCTTTAAACCCTGCTCTATTTTATCTAAAGCGGAGGGATTAAATACACGACCTTTAACTATACCTATATCGGTTAAAATTTCTTCAAGCTGTGCGTCTTCAATATCACTATTACCAGACCAGGTTATTTCAGATATAGCAGGTCTCTCAAGCACCTTAACAACCAGAATATTACCGTCTTTTAAAAGTTTTACATCTTTAAAGAAACCTGTGTTATATAACTCCTGTATAACATAGGTAGACTGAGACGTTTCAAACGGATCACCAACTTTAACTGGTAAGTAATTTAATACAGTACCATCGGGGATCCGTTCAAGACCTTCCAGGCGAATATCTTCCACTACAAAGCTACTGCTTGCAAAAAGACTGTGTTGAAAAACCAAGATAAAAATTAAGAGTAATAACCTGCGCACAATTTCGCCAAATAAATATAAATTAAAAAACTAATTAACTAAACGCTGAATATCATTAAAGATAGCCAGGCTCATTAATAGAAATAAAAGAGTTAACCCGAGTCTTTGCCCCAATTCTTCGAAACCCTGAGACACCGGAGAACCTTTAATAATTTCAATCAGGTAATACAACAGGTGCCCACCGTCTAACATAGGCACAGGTAATAAATTTAAAACACCAAGACTTACCGAGATCATCGCAAGGAACTTTATATATGTAAGGAAACCGATACTGGCAGTAATACCTGCATACTGAGCTATAGTAATCGGGCCTGATATATTTTCCAATGCCGCTTCACCTGTTACCATTTTCCCAAGAACTTTTAACGTTAATGCGGAAAAAACCCATGTTTCTTTAACTGCCCTGAAAAATGCATCTACTGGAGTATACTCAATTCGAGTTTTTGTTTTCTCCATTAAACCTTCTGGTATTTCAGGATAAGCTCCCATAAAGCCAACCAGCTTGTCACCACGCTTTTTGCTCACTGGTGTAAGCGTTAATGACTGCTCTTCACCATCACGCTGTATCACAAATTGCAGTGACTTACCCCCGCTACTCTGAACAATTGATACCAGAGCCTGCCAGTTGTTTACTGCTTGATCATTAATCGAAAGCACTAAATCCTTAGCTTCTAGACCTGCAGAAGCTGAAGCTCCGTCGGGTGTAGTTCCACCGATCACTGCGGGTATCTCGGGTTTCCATAGTTTGAAACCCATCAGTTTTGTTACGTCTGATTTTTCCTGCAGAATATGCAAATCACCGATAGATATTAGGCGCTCAGTTAAATGCAGGTCTATTGTTTTAACTGTTACAGGTAAAATACCTCCATCAATACCCTGATCAATAAGTGCTATTCTAAATTCCTGCCAGGTTTGCACTTGCGCCCCCCCAACAGCAAGCATTTCATCTCCATCTTTGAAGCCAGCTTGCGCAGCAATTGATTCAACAGCCGGTTCTGCAATAACCGGTCTTATGCCATCTTCACCATTAATAAAAAAGACAAAATAAAAGATCGCTGCAAGAATGAAATTAAAAATTGGGCCAGCGGCAACAATTGCGAAACGAGTAGAGACCGGCTGAGTATTAAATGCACGATGCCTTAGTGATTCATCAACGTCACCTTCACGCTCGTCAAGCATTTTCACGTAACCACCAAGTGGTATGGCAGCTATAACAAACTCAATCAGGTCTTCACCCTTTTGTCTTTTCCATGTTAATAGCGGCTTGCCAAAGCCAATTGAAAAACGCAAAACTTTTA
>JAPHRB010000023.1 GCA_026197015.1 Gammaproteobacteria bacterium
CTGATTCAAATATTCGCACATCCTGTTCAGACATTTCTTTTTTATATTTCTTACTATTATTTTTCAAAATTGGACTTGTTACATTGCCCCACAGCTCACTCGACTGGGCTGCATTTTTAGCTTCATTTGTTTTATGAAAATCAAGCATTTCAGGCACATAGTTAGCACCTAAAAATTTGCAAAGCGCTTTGGCTGACTCTTCCGGGTTCTGCGTTAACTGTTCATAACTAATAGAATGAAAATATTTTTCATCCACAGATGATTTTAAATTCAATGCCATAGCTTGTGTATCAGCCCAGTCTTTTGCGATGTTATATATATGTTTTTCACCAACAACAGCTTTCTGAAATGACAGAGCGACGTCACGGCCATCGCGGTATAAATATATAAATTTAGGGTGTTTAAAATAATCTTTAATTTCATTTATGTATTTAATATTAGCCAGACTTTTACAACACCATGTTTTAGCATTCTGTGCTTCAGCATAAGCATCATATACTGCATGATAAACAGCCATTAAACTTCTTTCTGAAGACTTCGAAGTTATACTTTCTCTATCAAACTTAACACCGCTCCACTCAACCGGGTTTAATTCAACCAGTCTGCACACATCATCAACTAACATTTTGAAACTGGCGTCGTTCTCAAGACTTCCATAAGAACTCATTAAAGGCATCATGCGTTCAAGAATATGTGGTGGATGGGGAGAAGCTATATCGGTAAGTTGATTTAACATTAATCTCAACAGGTTTGAACCAGATCGTTGCGTACCAATCATAAAAACAGGTTCCATTTTTTACTCCAAATATAAGTTGTTGTCTATTAAAATAAAACTACCATCTCACTAGTTAAGCGAGAACATTAAAAACTCAGGAAAAGGCTACAAGCCCAATTAGACCTGACACAGGTATAATCCATACCACTTCAAGTTTAAATTTAAGAAGAGCAATCATTGACAGAAAAAATATTCCGCCAGTTACCACATTTATTTCCGAAGACATGGCCACAAAATATGCTGCCGCTAAAATCATGCCTATCACAGCACACCGAACGCCCTTTAATATTGCCTTCAAATAAATGGACTCTTTTAATAACTGTAAATAATGCGTACACACAAGCATTAACATCGCAGGTGGAGTGAATATTCCGATTGTTGCCATGGCCGCACCAAATATACCGGCTACTTTATAACCAATGAATGTCGCACTGATTAATATAGGCCCAGGCGTTATCTGACCCATAGCAATAGCATCAATAAATTCCTGATGTGTTATCCAGTGATAGGTTTCAACTACTGACTCCTGCATTAAGGGTATAAAAACAAAACCCCCACCGAATAAAAGCAAACTCATTCCGGAAAAAGTAGCTAATAATTTAGCAGCCATAAAAGTACTGGAACTAATGATATAGGGTGCTGTTAAAAGTAATGCACATACCGCAATAAAGGCCAGCATGAGTATTGGAAACTGTTTAAGATGTGACTTTTTTTCTTTTGATGAAGACTCAGTTTTTTCTACTTGAACGACTTCTTTATGACTTTTAAATAATAATAAACCTGCTAGCCCTGCACATAATATAATCGCCAGGGTGCTGAAAAAACCACCAATCAGCACGAGAACAACTACTGCTATTGCAGCAATTGAAATTTCTTTAAATCCAGTTAAGGATTTTTTTCCCATATTTATTACTGTTGCGACTATGACTGCAGCCACCGCAGGTAAAAAACCTTTAAATACGCTATCTACTGCAGGCATATCACCCCAGGAGAAATACGCATAACTTAGAAATAAAATAAGGAAAAAAGAAGGTAATATTACTGCGACAGCGCATACAATGGCACCAGAAAGGCCACGAATTTTATAACCTGCATAAGCAACCACATTAACAGCAACAGGACCAGGCAAGATGGTTGCCAAAGAAATTCCATCAAGCATCTCTTCATCTGATAATAGTTTTTTTCTATTCACCAGATAATTTTGCACAACCGATATGAGAGCCATGAAACCGCCAAATGCGGTGCTACCTATTTTTAGAAAAATCCAGAATAAAGACAATAATGATGGCCGCCCCTGTGTAAGGCATTCATTGGCATTAACACTCATAACTTAACCTACAGCTCTATATAAACACCCTGAAAACACCGAATCCCCATAAAGTATTTATATAACGAAATTAAAAAACATATTTCATCGTGAATAACAGTATAGGCATTACTCCTATAAAACATACACTATTTTTCAAGAAAGGGAATTTTTCCTACACGCTCATCACAAGCTAGTCTCTCGAAAGGCTAATCCGGGTTATTTTAACCCAAACATTAAGATAAGGAGTTTTTCCTATGCCAAAATTAAATATTTAATATATTCTTTTTATAAGACTTTTTTATAAATCTTAATTTATAAAATTTGTCTATAGAAGCAACGCAGGTGCAGGTGAGTTATGAAGAATGAGTCAGTAAACATTGAACAAAAGAAATCAAGTGATGTGGTTTGGAGTGAAGTTAACGTAACTAAAGACCGCAGAGACAATCTAAACAAGCAAAGATCTGCCATAATCTGGTTTACAGGACTGTCAGGCTCAGGTAAGACCACAATAGCCAATGCGCTAGAGCAGCGACTCCATAAAGAAGCCTTTCGAACTTATCTGCTGGATGGTGATAATGTACGACACGGTTTAAGTAATGACCTTGGCTTTAGTGATAATGACCGGACTGAGAATATACGTCGTATTGGTGAAGTCTCTAAACTCTTTATCGATGCGGGCGTAATGGTTCTCGCTACATTTATATCGCCATTTATTAAAGATAGAAAATGCGTCAGAAATATTGTTAATGAAACAGAGTTCATTGAAATATATATAAAATGCCCTTTAGAATTATGTGAAAATCGAGATATAAAAGGTCTGTATAAAAAAGCACGAGCCGGTGAGATAAAACACTTCACAGGTATTGACTCGCCTTACGAAGCACCAGAGTCAGCCGAGATAATCATTGATACATCACTTTTATCTATTGATGAATCTGTTGATGCTATTATTAATTATTTAATAAAAAATGCCTATTTAGTTATTAATAGAAGACAAAGATTCACTCAGTTATTACTAAACCGCTTAACCACCAGTAATGAAACGATATAATATTTAAAACTATTACGCTTCGACTAAACCATTACGAATAGCTAAATGCGTTAACTCAACAATGTTTGATGTTTTGAGTTTATGCATAATGCGTGTTCTATGATTACTAACCGTCTTTGGGCTCAAGTGTAAATCTACTGATATTGTTGTTACCGTTTTACCTTCGGCAAGTAAACAAAATATTTCAAACTCACGTTCTGTTAAACCTTTAATTTTATCTTCTTCAGAGACATAAGATTCATTACGATTTGATTCGCATATATCAGCACTCAGATAATGTTGACCTTTTATTACTACATTCACTGCTCTAACTAGCTCTTCAGCAGCACTGCGTTTTGTTAAATATCCAGTAGCCCCTGCAAGAGTCGCTCTGGTCACATACGCAAGATCATCCCGCATACTTAGAACGAGTATTTTGGCATTTCTATCTTTTGCATTTAAATGCCTTAAACCTTCCAGACCACCCATTCCTGGCATCATTAAATCCATTATTACCGCATCTGGCTTGTAATCACCATAGACTTTACACGCCTCTTCAGCTGAATCGGCTTCAAGAATGTCATAATCAGCATCACTTTCAAGTAAATATCTAAATCCCGCCCTGACTATTGCGTGATCATCTACTAATAAAAGTCTAGTTTTCTCTGTATTCAACTTCATACATAACTCCTGAGAGCAGGTTTTACGCCATTACTCTCTTATGTTAGAGACATTTCAGATTTATCTATCTTTTATCATTTAGGTTGCTATCGACATTCTTCTATCGACATAAACGCTGTTAACTCAATAATACATGTGAAAACAGTTTACTGACATCAATTATAGGCACAATATCGCCAGTTTTAGACTTAAAGCTCGAGAGAGACACTTTTCGCCACTTATCAAAATCGTCTGTTAGCTGGCATTGCTGACTATTCTTCACTTTGGCCTGAACTGGTGGGCTACTAAGTTTAATTCCACCAAACTTATGTTTACCCTGCTCATCCTCATATACAACGATAGCAACCACGCCTGTGTTATCGACCTGTAAGCAAGATGTTAACCAGGAAGCCAAACTCATTACTGGCACTATATTGTTGTTCCATAATACAACATCCTTACAATAATCAGGGGCCTGAGGTATGGCCATATAGTCTGGTTCATCGATTATATGGATAAGCTCAAACTGCCCAATGGCCACATTAACTAGCCTGTCCACCTGTAGTAACCAGGCAGCAACACCACTATCATTATTATCTATTTTCATAATTAATGCTTTATGGAGTAACGATTTAGTTTATTAATATATTCGTTTAAACAAACAGTACTGGTCACCATTCCTAACTTATTTATATTTTCTGCATCTTTATATAAACATAAGTGGGTCAATGGAATTCGCTGATTATTCATGCATATTGGTAAGTTATGAAATTCAATTTCACTAATAATTGCATTGCTAATTTCATAACAAAGCAATGAAAACATGATGTTTTCATGCTGAAGCACCACACATTGAAAGCGGTCTTCAGGTAAGGATTTATATATTTCCATAGATTTTGAAAAGCAATATACGGGAAGCTTGATTCCCTGTCTATAAATCACACCGATGTAATTATTGTCATTATCCTCATTACTTTCTAATTCGTAAATACTCTCAATAGAGAGAATTTCACTTTGCGGAACAATTAACTTAATACCCGCAAAGGACAATATCGAAACATGGTATCTAGCATCATCTCGTAGTAATTTATTTTTAAATTGTAAATCTGTCATATCAGGCAGTTTTTAAAGCAGAATTAATGTGAATGGCCAGCTCATCTTCAGCAAACGGCTTGACCATATAATGATCAACACCTTTATCCATTGCTGCTTTACGGTGCTTATCTGTTGATCGTGATGTAATCATGATAACCGGCATATCTTGTGTAATGGAGGATGCTCTAATATGCCCCGTTAACTCAAGTCCATTCATACGCGGCATCTCCATATCAACAAGAATTAAATCAGGTTTACGAACATCAATTAATGAAACCGCTTCCATTCCGTCTCTAGCCGTTCTGACCTGAAGACCTAGATCTTCTACAAACTGAGCCAGTGATTTTCTCGCACTTAATGAGTCATCAACGACTAAAACGTAAGGTAGTTTCTTTTCTTCATGTAATTCAATACGTTCTTCAGTATAGGTATTATCAATAATCTGTCTGGATAACATCAATTCAGGCAAATCAATTACGGGAACAACACTTCCGTCACCTAAAACAGTAGCCCCGATAATTCCTGGTATTTTGGGTATATATTCCCCCATTGACTTAACTACTACATCCCTGCTATCTATAACATCCTGCACCAGGATAGCGGTATGTGATGCGGTATCATCTTTAACCAGTATAACCGGACGATTATCACGATCACCTTCTCTTCTATCTTCTGGCAGGCTCAGCAGAGACTCGATCATAGAAATATTATAATACTGGTCTTCCAGTTTAAACATTGTCTCATGGCCAACTTTCTGTAGTTCGCCTAATCCAGAGTATAAAATTTCTTCAATACCTCTGTTTGAAAATGCATATATATTCTCTCTTACTCGTACCAACAATGAATGAACCGAAAATGAAGATATAGGTAAAGTAAGAAGAAACTGACAACCCTGGCCTTCTGCTGACTGTATCTCAATGCTGCCTTTTAGTTCTCGAATTTTACTATTAACAACATCCAGACCAATACCACGCCCTGACATCTGACTAACTTCAGTACGAGTAGAAAACCCCGGCTGAAGAATAAAGTTTTGCAAATTTTGTTCCGTCACTTCATTTTCAGATTTCACCAAACCCAGTGAAATGGCTTTATTTTTTATTTCAGATAAACTCAACCCCCTTCCATCGTCTGTTATTTTGATAACTATCTGATCTCCTCTTTGTAAAAAAATCAGATTAATTTGACCGTGATTAACTTTACCTTTTTCTTGCCTTTCCTGCGTATCTTCAATTCCATGGCCTACCGAGTTTCTAAGAAGATGCATTAACGGCTCAATCAAACTATTTAAGACTTCGCTATCCATATATGTATCATTATCTTCAACATGTAAATCAACAGATTTTCCTGTCAGTCTGGAAGCCTGCTTAACCCCTCTTTTTAATCTTGGCACAATAGTACTGATCGGCACCATTCGTGTTCTTAGAACTAGCTGTTCATTTTCTTTTTGTAGCTGCCCCTGATTTACCACTAGATTTTGTAATTCTAAAAAGTCTTTTTCAAGAATTTGAGTTAACTCAATTGAGTCTGCCGCTAGCTCAACCAGCCTTCGGCTCATTGAGTGCAACTCATGGAACTGATCAAGTTCAAGCGAATCAAAACCATCATTGTTTACATTATTAATAGAGCCACTATTTGTAATACCTTGAACATCAACTATATGTTCCAGGTCGTAGGAAAATTTCTGTAAACTCTGATCCTGAAGTTTTAAATTTTTATACCTGGTTTGAATGATTTTAATATATTCCTGGATCTGAGAAGTAGATATTAAATTCTCACCAGCCAGTCTTAGTAAGTCATCGGCGAGTTTAGCCGGCACCCTCAACATGTTTTCAATATTAAGCGGGGGTTTAGCAGCCGAGCTTATTTCTTTAACATCATTTTTTTCTTCAGCTGCAACTAATTTAATTTCACTGCGTTTTGCTACCGCAAGATCCAGGCATGTGGCACCATCCGCATCGAGTTTATTAGCCCAGTCTAATATCGACTGATAAACTGATTGTGCATTATCCGGCGGTTCATCAATACCCAATAATGCTTCAGACATTGTTTCCAGACAATCGGCAGCATCTACCAGCACCTCTAATAACTCCCCGGCGGGTAACTGCTTAGCTTTAAACTGGATCTCCAGAATATCTTCTAAATTATGCGTCAGATTGGCAATGCCTTTCACACCAACAACATTACCAGCACCCTTAAGTGTATGTGCTATGCGTTGTGCGATTTCTAAATATTCAATATTGTGCTGATCGTATAAATTATGAATCGCAACAGAAAATTCACCGGTTTGTATTGGTAAATCCTGTAACAAACCTTCTAATAATTCGGGATTAACATCATCGGGTAAAACTAATGACATATCTTCAGGAGAGGCAGTATTTTTTCTAACCTCCCTTTCTTCTTCTTTCAGCTGAGGATTGGTCAACAACAACTCCAGAGATTCAGAAATATCATCCTCCATGAGTTCGGGCCATAATGGCTTTTTCAGGAACTGAATAATTTCTGCACAGACCTGTTTATTTCCTATATCATTTAAATATGAAAGAATATAGTCAGCCCACTGACCTAACATAGTCAGCTGATCTCTCGTCAAAGCTGCCTCGCCTGTAGCTAAAGTATGAATATTTTTTGACACAAAATCAGCCACATTTGAAAGGCCTTCCAAACCGATAATACCTATAGCATTTCTTATGTTTTCGGTTTGATCTGCTATGGACAATAGATTATTTTTAAAGTCTACCGTGTTTTTTTCTGCATCAAGCAGGATCGATTCTTTATCATGATTAAACTCTATTAACTCTTCTGCAATTAAAGAAATTAACTCTTTCTGTTCTGCATTAATTTCTATTGTTTGTTGATCGTCACTTTTATACTCTTCCGCAAGATCACCAATGTTAACTGTATTTTCATCCTTAAATGAGTCAACATCATCCGCAACGAGATCATCTAGTGATAATTCAGACTCAAAATCATTTGTCTCTAATTCAGAATCCTCTTCATAAAATCGGGAAATTTCAAGTACGTCTTCAATATTAAATTCACCTTCAGCATCGTCGACCTCACTTAACGCTTCCGATGAGTCTGCAAGCCCCGTCTTGAGATTATTAACATTCTGATTTATCTCTGCTGCTAAATCATTAATGGAAATATCTAACTCAGCCCCTATCTCTGATATATCTATATCAGATTGATCATTGTATTGCTTATTTGAGACTTCTAATATTTCAAATACTTCTTCATCAGCCTGAGCACCTGAATCATCGGTATCATCGGTATCATCAAGCTTATTTACCGCAGTTTCAAAATCACTAATAGAAACATCTAACTCTGCACCTATTTCAGATATATCAATATCACACTTATCATTGTATTGCTGATTTGAGACTTCTAATATTTCAGATACTTCTTCATCAACCTGAACGTCCGAATCGACAGATTTTTTAGTTTTATCAAGCAAGTAACGTAACAAAACTTTTTCTTCATCCGTATTAACAGGACGCACCC
>JAPHRB010000127.1 GCA_026197015.1 Gammaproteobacteria bacterium
GTGGTATGGGTTTAGGGGACAGAGCGCCAAACAGCGGCGGTCTTTCCCCGATGGAGATGTGCCTTAGCTGGGTAAGGGTGTTTAACTGGATATTAATGGGTGTCAGGATAAGCTGTTTAGGCCTTTTGTTACGATGGGTGTCAGGATAAGCCGAGATTAAACAGAAGATTAGGTGTTAATTTTTTTTTAAACTACTATAATTTCATTAAATTTAATTAAACACTTACAGGGAAGTGGGAGCAACTAACCTGCGAAAATGCCTAATTCTTTTAATTTATCTACTTTTATAAAACCCGCCATCTCCGGCATGCTTGTAATGTGCCTGTTACTCTCATTTAACGCGTTTGCTGCGGCTAAGTTTAATGTTCAGAAACGTTACTTATACGTGCAGCCAGGGCAGAGCATATTTAGTATTGTTAAAATACTTTACCCTCAAGATAAAGAGCAGTGGCCTTACATTATTAAACAGGTAGTGAAAAAAAATCCTCATGCATTCATTGGCGCTGATGCAACAAAAATCCAGGTTGGTGAGCGTCTTGAATTACCGGCCATATCATCAAACTTTAAAAGCAAAACATCGAGTAAGGTCGTTGCATTTAAAAAAATACAGGCGGTTGGGCAGGTTATTCAAAACAGAGGTAAAACCTTTGTTATTTCAAATAAAAATAAAAAACGAACGCTTGATATAGGCAGTGAGATTTTTGTAGGTGACAGGGTCTTTACGGGTGTTAAAGGCTTTATTCGGTTAAATATGATTGATGAAGCCAAAATTGACCTGCGTTGTAATAGTGAAATGTTGATAGAGGATTATCAGTTATTACGAGGCGGAAATCGAAGCGTGATCTACCTGATAAAAGGTAGTGTGAGAAAAATCACCGGTACAATAGGTAAAATGGCCGATGATATATATGAAATGAATACACCCTTAGCGACAGTGGGTGTGCGCGGAACAGAATACGCAATTAGAGTATTACAGCAACACGGTTGTGATGGTAGTCTCGATGTAAATAGTAAAGGTCTATTTGTTAAGGTTAATCGAGGTGCTATCGACATTAAAAGTAAAAAAGAAGCGCTTGCCTTAAATCAGGGTGAAGCCGCTCATCTCGCTGATGAAGCCAGTCGTTTGAAAAGCATTGAAGTAGGAGATGGTTTATTTGATAGTGCTCAGAATGATAAAAAGAGTTACTTCTTTGGTTCAATGTTGTGGCTTATATTGTTAATGCCTTTTATCTTTTTCTTCAGAAAAAATGGTAATAATGAGCATTGAAGAGCAACAAAGGTTAGATAAGTGGTTATGGGCGGCGCGTTTCTTTAAAACACGTTCATTAGCAGCAGAAGCGGTAAGCGGTGGCAAAGTACACCTGAATGGCGATAGAGTGAAACCCTCACGAAATATTAAACCCGGTGACAGTTTGCAAATTACCCGCGGCCAGTATGAATTTAATATAACTATAGAGGCGCTAAATAAAAACAGGCGGCCAGCGTCTGAGGCACAGCTTTTATATATAGAAAGTGAAGAAAGCATTCATAAGCGCAAAGAGCTGGCGCAAACATTAAAAATTCTTAATGCTAATACACCGCATACTGTAAAACGCCCGAGTAAGAAACAACGTAGGCAGATAGTGCGTTTTAAACGCACGGAAAGTTAGGTGTCTACCAATTGATAGTGTCTATATTTCGGCTTGGTCTAAAAATAGCTGGCAAAATACAGTTGAAGTCGAATTAATGATACCAGTGGCTTTTATTTATATAAAAATAAATTACAGTTTAACTCTTTAATTAGACCGTTTGTCATATGGTGTATCGAGTTTCAAAATTAAAGTGTAAAAAAATCACTATAAAAGCCTTTTTAATGACGGAAAACTTTTCGGTATGGCGTCTTTTTTATTTATTCCATAAATTGATATAAAAACATAAAATAAGCGATAATTGTTTAGATAAAGTATTGATTTAATTCGTAATAATAGATATTGATATAGATCGTTTTTGTGATCTAATTTTCAAAAACCACCCGTTTGGGTGACGAAAATCTCCGAAAGTTCAGGCTAAAATTTAGTTTCTATTCTAATTGTTAATTCACTCACGTTTTCAAAAGTCTTTGATGCATATACTGTAGCCAGAAATAACTATATGCCCCCAGGTTTGTTTAGTATGTTTTATCGAAATCAGAGGGCTGGCCAAAACAATAAAGAGGTTCAGGCTCATGCATAACTTAAAGCCTTTAGCATTAATTTTGCTTACATCCGCGTTTTTATGGGGGTGCACAGCAGACACACCTTCGGGGAAAAGTGCACTGGATAATTTTCCCGGTGAGTTAACAAAGGCAGAGTATGACGCCTTAAGCAATGAACAGAAATATACTGTTTCGAATAAATTAATGTCTTCAATGTTCAGAGGTATACCTGTTGCAGACTTTTATGACTTATCGAAAGGAATGAGTAACCTTGAATTAAAGTCAGCTGGAAGAAATCTCATAGATGATACCAAAAGAGCGCTATCAACGCCTTTAACTCAGAACCAGCGTAATCTCAGTGACATGATCATAATGGGTTATGATGATATTGGAGGAGATCGCAGTATAAGTAGTAAATATGCTGTTACAGAGAATGATCGTCTGGTAGAAGACTGGCCTAAGCAACAACCAATGGCACGCATGATGGAGTTTCCGCTGAGTAAAGAGTCATTCGATAACTATGTTGCCTATGTTTTAGTTAATACAATTTTATTTGCACCAGCTGAAGAAATAGCCAGTACAACAATACGAGATGTACAAAAAGTATTTAATAAGCTTTATGATGATTTAAGAAATAATCGTTCGATTCAGGAAATTATTTCAAGGCATCAGCGTAGTCAGGAGAATTGGCGCCGCTTCCGTTCACCTGAAGATAATACACGTGAGATGATTGAAATTTATCTGGGTTTATTTGATCGTGATGACGATGTTCCTAGAGCAGCGAAAGCCTGTCAGGATTTATATTTAACAGATGCAGACGATGATTATGAACTGTTATCTACCGGTTTCGCAAATACAGAACCACAATATGTATTAGACACCTTTGTTACATCGTGTGGGGATTTTTATGATGTAGTGGCAGGGCACCCATTAGTTACTCCAAGAATGGTGACTGTACTAGTTGAGTATTATTTCTTTGGCAGCACGGGTGAAGAACGTGCTGCAATGGTAGAACAAGTTTTATCTGGCGGACCAACAACTTTTCAGGAAATTGTGAAATCAATTATTTTCTCAAAGGAATATCTGGTAAATACAGAAAGACCCAAGTCATTTGAAGAAAACTTTTTTGGCTTAGCTCATCAAACAAAATGGAGACCTTATAAACGCGTATTGCAAGACCTGACTAAAGAGGCCGGTGACAGAAATGTAAATCAGGCAAGTTTATCTAATATGGGTTGGCCCACAATGACCTTAAAGTTAGGTCGTTTCACGGGTGTCCCGCTTGATGCATTAAGCTTTGCTAATTATCATCGTGGTTTAAGAGAAATTTTTCTGGTAGATGCAACAGATGGTGCTAATGGTGCCTGTGATGATATAGATGCATTGGACAGTAATGTAAATGCCAATAATAGTAAATGTGACTGGAGTGATGGTTTGGGTTTAATTGAGCCAGTAGAGCCAGTTCACCCTTCAGAGAGAACCGACGGAAGTGGAAACCCATTACTAAGTGAGCCACTTGATGAAGAACTGGTGAAGTATGAGGTTGATCACAAAGAATATCTTCGTAGGTTAGATGTTTATGAGCAAGTGCATAATTTATCTGTCAATGAGTATTTAGATTATCTCTTTATGGGTGTCGTTTCTCGTAAGGCAAGTGATATTGAAAAAGCAGATTTGATTAGCCTTATACAGGATAATAAAACATATATTCGTGAAGACTCCGACCAGGAATTGTATATTTTCATAAATGAAAATAGCTCAAATCGTGTTAGTCGAACTAATTATGATGAGGTGGCCAAAGTTGTTTTTGATTACCTTTCTCGCCTTCCTGAAACATATTATCATCGTAAAATTAATTAGAGGTATCAGTCATGAAACGTAGAAGTTTTATTAAATCAATGGGAGCGCTTAGTGCGACTATGGCTGCCCCTCAGTTTTTTACAAATAATGGTTTTATTAAAAATGCGAATGCAATAGCATCTATCAATGATGCAAATGTAATATTTCCTGATATTGGTGCTCGACCCCAGGTAATTAACATATTTATGTATGGAGGGCCTTCAGAGTTAGCTGGAAACCTAACAAATATTGATGAAATTACAGCTAATTCACAAAACCCATATCCTGAGGATGTAATTACTACTAACGATACTGCTGGTGGTAAAATCACACCTAATGGTTTTTGGGGTGAAACGGACGGCGTTTTTGATCCAAATCCAAATAATCATGATGGTGCTGGTGGTAGTGAAATGGAAGTGATGCTTGCCGAAGGGCAAATGTCAGTATACAGAACAATTAATCGCATAAAAGATAATACCCGTGCACATAGAAATAGTATTCAAACAAGCCAGAAAGGAACGCTGGATTTTGAAATGAGTGCGGGTATGGGAACTAATGTGGCTGCAGTTCTTGCAGCAAATCAACAGGCATTCGCTGATAAGTATAGTAAGTCGGTGGAGGAGCTGATACTTCCTTTTGTTTCTTTTGAGGGTGAGACAACAGCATTATCCATAGATGGTCAAAATGCGCTTCCTTTCCTGAACTTAAAAAGTATTAGTTTAGATACCAATTTGAGTAATCCCTATGAGCGAGCTGGAAATACTGGCTCAATAACGACAAGAATTGACGAATTAGTAGAGAAAACTTCACCAGCAAATCGTACCGATAGATATAGAAAGGTTGTTGAGCAATTTAATAATAGAAAAAACCTTGAAGATCTTATAGGTGAATTTGGTGATAAAATTGACGTGACTCCTACGATACCCGCAGGTGCTACAGAAGATTTAGGCGTAGCAGATGTAAATGGAGTACCTGAATTTGCAACAGCGGCTAGTGGTGGACGAGTTGAATACCCAGATAATGGTTTTGCAACTCGAGTTAAAGCTGCTGTAACCCTGGCTTTAAATAACCCTGACACTATGTTTATAGCCGTAGGCACAGGTGGTCTGGGAGGCTGGGATGATCATGATAACGCTATACCCAGATATGAAGAACGCATGCGTGACCTTATGAAAACGATGCGTGCTGCTATGCTGCATATTCAATATGCTGATCAAGACTCTGGAGCAACGGATAAAGGTTTAATAACAGGCCTTTCTCGTAAAACAGATAATATAATAATTAATATCCATGGTGATTTTGGTCGAAATGTGAATTTAAATGGGTCAATGGGCTGGGATCATGGCAACAATCAAAATCTTTATACTTTTGGTGGGGCTGCTGTAAGACCTGCAGGTGCATTGGGTAAAGTTGTAGGTAAAACTAAAAGAATAGGTACGCCTGGGCAAAATAGACAATTTACTAGTCCAACTGATGATAGTTATCAGGTAGAGCCAATGTCTATTGCAGCAACAGTGTATTCATACTTTGGTGTCCAAAATCCTACGTCATTAACATCTGATGCACAAATGAACCCATCAGGTGATCCAGAAATTGATGAAACAGTGGCGGGTGAGCCTACGTTGTTTTAATCTTTAGACTGTTTTCTTTATAAGACAATAAAAAAACCTGCTTAAGGGCAGGTTTTTTTATTGTCTGTCACTTTTTCGAGTTCTGTTTTTCGGTTTCTATTTGCCAGCTTTTATTTACAGAGTCTATTTGCCTGGTTTAAGGCACACACCAGTATTTAACATCCTGTGCTTCTAAAAAGTCCTTTGCATCTTTGCCCTGTAACATAGCAAAAGTCGAAAGCATACCAGCTTCAATGCATGTGTTTGAAATAACTGTTACTGAACGAGGTGCATCGGGAACGGGATAGGCTGTTAATGGGTCAAGTATATGGCTGTAACGTTTACCTTTTTTTAATAAAAATCGACGGGCGTCACCACTTGTTGCAAGACCACCCTGATATAAAGCGATTTGGCCTACAGATTTTTCGCCAGTATGAGATGGGTCATCCAAACCAATATACCAGGGCTCATTACCTTGTTTAGGTTTTGGGCAGGCAATATCACCACCAAAATTTACCAGAAAACTTTTATCGGTATGTTCTTTTAAAATTTTAACTGTGGAATCAACTGCGTATTCTTTGCCTATGCCGCCAAGGTCAATTTCCATATCTGCAGGTAAGTTAATTATCGGGCGATCCCATTTAACCTTATGCCAGCCAATTTTCGGTTTTAATAAATTAACGTCTTTATCGCTTGGTATATTATCACTACCATCAAATTTCCATATTTTTCGTAACACACCTGAGGTGATATCAAATTTTCCCTCACTTAATTCATAACACTGGTTAGCAAAGTCGAACATGAGAGCTGTTTCATCATCAACTGATACTGGTATGCCTTTGGCATTGTTTATTTTAAATATGATATTGTCATTTGTATAACGACTAAATTTTTGCTCGATACGTTTTGCTTCCTGGTAAGCAAGTTTTGTGAGTTTTTTAATCAGCTTTTTATCTACAGATTCAACAAGTATCTCACAAGGGCAGGCCATTGCTTCAAAGCGACCAATACTGTAATTGTTTTTGATTTCGGTTGTTATGTTAGTCACAGGTGTTTACCGGAGTATCTTTTTAGCTGAAGTTTAGCATTTTACGTTTAAGTTCAGTAGATTGATAATGAGCTGCGGATGTAATAGTAATAAAGAGATGTGAGCACGGTTTGTAATAATTGTGCTAATGCCTCCTCCAGAGATGTGAGTCTAGCCGGGTTAGATGTCCAGGTAGAAACATGCTGCTGTTTTGAGTGAATGATCATATATTGGGCCTGTGCCAGTATAAATGACGCGACCCAATAGTTATTATAATTAATCGTTAATCAAACAGTTTCTGATAACTTACCTGTAATACTAAAGCTTTTGTCTCGTCATATTCAGCTTCTTCATATTGCCAGTTAATGAATTCAATTCTGGCTCTAAAGTTTCCACCAGAAAGTTTCGTGCCATATTCAATACCGGTGGTTATTCCTACGCTTTCATCTAAACGATAATCGGCGCTGGCAAACTCGGGTAGAATAATAGGGGTAGAAACATCGTCATTTACGAAACTATGTACAAAAAAATCAGCTGCTGATTGTTGGTAGTAACGGAAGTGAGGTTCGATATAACTTTTAGCTGATAATGGTGTACGGTGGGTCAAATCAAAAGTGTTTGATGAGATTCCCCAGTCATCAGTGTAAAACCGGTATGAAGCATGCACGGTCTCACCTGTATCACCGTATTGGTGCGCCATTGAAGTATAGATGGAGTGACGTAATCGGCTGTCAGGTCTGGCTTCGTAATAACGATTAAGTTCAGCCCAGGCAAATTCACCTGTGTCAGTATCTTCTACGAGGCTTGCTTCAGAGATAACCTTATAAGGGTCAGTATGGTAGCCATCAGAGTATGAAATGGTGTAATTTAACTGGCCAATAGTTTTTCTATTTAAAACCTTTGAAACGCCCAGAATAAAATCATAGGAGTAACGTTCACCATTAGAAAACATATTATTATCGTCTACAACTGAAAGTGGCTCAGGTGTGCCATCAGTTTTACGATATATTTCGTCAAAAGAACCTGCAAAACCCGCTGTGTAAGTTGTTAGTCTGTCTTCAGAATCTAAATTGTAATTAATGCTTGCACCATATGACTGATAATCTTTTTCGACAGATAAACTACCGCCATAACTGATACTGGTTAAGCGGTCCTGGCTGTGAGTCCAGTTAAGTGCAATACCAAGTCGGGTATCGCTAAAGTTAACTCTATCAACTGATCCGCCGTCAATAGTCGACGAACCCGCGCCTGATGCGCTTGAAAAAGACACGCTGGAATTTTTACTTCGCACGGCACCAGTAGGCGTGGCACCAGACATAGTGTCTAAAACAAGGTTTACATTTACAGTGTCATCACTTGATAAGTCGCCGGTTAAAAAAGCCATTGCTTTAGTAACGCTTACACGATCATCGTCTTCGCTGTAATAGAGTAGAGAAGAGTCAAGGTCCCACGAGTTTTCAATGGCATTGGCCTGTTGAGCTGCACCACCTAATAGTGTACAGGTGGCAATTGATAAATTACTTTTTATATTATTCATATTCTTAATTACACCCACATCCGCCACCGCCAACACCACGGCCACCGGTAGAGGCTTCTTTACTAAAGTAAATATGCTCATCAGCAAAAGTGCGCATTGGGTCTGGGTCTAGTTGCATATCATCTTGCGCTAGAATATCTCGTTGCCAGGGTTCTACATTTTCCATGGTAAATGCTTCACCTGCAGCGTTATAAAATGAGCAACCACTTAGTGATGCTGTCAGTCCAACACTGATTGAGAGTGTTATTAATAGTCTATTCATAATGAGTTTCATCGGATTACTTTTTATTCAAGGCTTGAATAATGAGGTTTTCCAGTTCGTTAGTTTGATTTTCTTTAAAACCTTTATGTATATTTAGCAGGTTTCCTCTTCGATCAATGAGGTAAGAGGTGGGCATAACTTTAAGTTTGTATAATCCGGGTGTTTTGCCATCTTTATCGTAAGCAATACTAAATTTGGCAGGGTGTTTTTTTAAAAAGTCATTAGCCGCTTCACGCTCACTATCTAAATTGATCGCAATGATTTTAAAGCCTTTTTTACCATAACGATCTTGCATTTCATTCATAAAAGTAAATGATTTTCTGCAGGGTTTGCACCAGGAGGCCCAGAAATCTATGTAAACGACTTGATTTTTATAGTTTGAAAGTGAAATTTTACCTTTATCGCCTTCTAATGTGAAAGCAGGGGCTTTCTGAGCGTAAGATTGAGATGAAAATAAAATGATTAGAGTGATGATTGTAAAAAATGATCTGGTCAAACGTGACACGCTACTTCTCCAAAATGTAATACTATATAAGGAAACATTGATAATGCTCTTCTTGCAAATGCAATTAACTTATTTTAGTTGAGTTTTCCTTAAGGTTTCATTAAATGACGCAATTTAGTTAAATTCAAACAACTTACCTAAGAAATGTGATGTCTCTCCCATATCCATTGAATATATTTATAAAAACTCATTCATCGTGTAAGATTTGTTAATACATATCAGATTTTAAGATTGTGGTTACAGGGTTTATTTCTATTATGATGTTTCGAATATTGTCTATAACGGTGCTATTTTTGCTAACAGCACAGACTTCTGCCTCTGCAGCTAATTTTTATGTGGGTATTAATTTAGGTGCTACGACTCAGAGCGGTGACTTTACTCTTGTAGATAGTAGTTTGAACCCGAGTGTTGGAATAGACACATTAAAGGACTATCAGGCTCCTGATGAAACTGCTGGGTCGATATCATTATTTGCAGGTTATAAATTAGGCTCAGATCTTTTTTTAGAAGTTACATATGCTCAAAATGCCGAGATTGAGTCGCCTCTACGTACTTTAAATAGCGGTAATGGAGGTATTGAAACCTCTGAAACAAGTTATACATCCGTCGCATTTGTAGGACTTTGGCCAGTTGACAATAATTGGGCACTGAGTGCACGGTTGGGTTTTTCAGTTTGGGATATAGATTATTCACAAACAGAGGTAGATACCGCTCTTCTTGCCACAGACCCTGGTTATATAGTTCAGGAGCGGTTTTTATCTGACAATACATCTGCCATGTTACTCGGTTTTGGTATTAGTTATGGTTTTAGTGAAAACCTGGAGCTTAAGTTTAATATTGAAAATCATTTCGTAGATTTTGCATTTACAAATCTGGAACTGGATTACGACGCTTTAACATATACTATTGGCACGGCATATCATTTTTAGACGTTTAAAATTAAGTCGCTTATAGTATTAACTCTAGTTATAACTCTCCTCATTTCTACCTCTTCTCGTGCATTATTACGAGATGCTTCTCGTTTTTCAAATATGAATATTAGAAACAAGTGTTTTTCTACACTTTTTTATAGTTACTTTAAATATTTTGTATAAAGGTGCATTTGCATAAATATGGTGTAATAATCGCCTTATTTTGACGTATTCAACTAATAAGTAATATATAAGGGCAAACTATGAAAATGGTAACAGCGATCATTAAGCCGTTTAAGCTGGATGAGGTGCGCGAAGCGCTTGCACAAATTGGTGTACAAGGTATCACGGTCACTGAAGTGAAAGGTTTTGGCAGGCAAAAAGGTCATACCGAGTTATACCGTGGAGCAGAGTATGTTGTTGATTTTTTACCTAAGGTAAAAGTCGAAATAGCTGTTAAGACCGAAAGCGTAGAACAGGTAATTGATGCTGTTCGAGATGCGGCTAATACGGGAAAAATAGGTGATGGCAAAATTTTTATTAGCCCGCTTGAGCAGGTAATACGCATTAGAACCGGTGAGTCTGGTGAAGAAGCTATCTAGTGATAACCAAAATTTAATTAAATAATATTAGTGTCTACATTAGTTAGGAAATGGAAATTATTTCAAAATGATAAAAACATATACAAAACTACTTACTTCCTGTCTGCTGGGTTTTTTACCTGTTACAGCATTTGCTGAAGCTACTATGAATGGTGCAGATACCAGCTGGATTATGGCAGCTACTGCACTGGTTTTGCTGATGACATTACCCGGTCTGGCTATGTTTTATGGGGGCCTGGTTCGGTCTAATAATGTTCTGTCGGTATTGATGCAGTGTTTTTCAATTGCCGGTGTTGCATCAATTATCTGGTTTACGTTTGGTTATAGTCTGGCTTTTGGTGAGGGAAATGACTGGATAGGTGATTTTAGTCACGTGATGATGGCGGATATCGGGCGTGATAGTGTATCAGGCTCGATTCCTGAATCTTTGTTTATGTTATTCCAAATGACATTTGCCATTATTACACCGGCACTAATTATTGGTGCTTTTGCAGAACGCATGAAGTTCTCAGCAATGTTGTTATTTAGTGGCGTATGGCTGGTTCTGGTTTATGTGCCGGTAACCCATTGGGTATGGGGTGGTGGCTGGTTAGCTAAAATGGGTTTATATGATTTTGCAGGTGGTACTGTTGTGCATATCACGGCAGGTGTAGCGGCATTAGTAGCGGCGATTGTAATTGGTCCGCGTCGCGGTTTTCCAGGTTCAATGATCATGCCGCATAATATGACAATGACCATTGCTGGTGCGGGTATGCTCTGGGTTGGCTGGTTTGGATTCAATGGGGGGAGCGCCCTGGCAGCTAATGGTGATGCATCCATGGCTATGCTGGTAACACATATATCTGCCGCAACAGGTGCCATGACGTGGATGACCATTGAGTGGTTTCGATATGGTAAGCCAAGTGCTCTGGGTGTTGTAACGGGCATGGTTGCAGGCCTGGGTGCGATTACCCCCGCTTCGGGTTTTGTTGGGCCTGGCGGCGCGTTAATTATAGGCTTGCTGGCGGGTGTGGTTTGTTTTAGCGCTACACAATATATTAAACGGGTATTGAAGATAGATGATTCGTTAGATGTGTTCCCGGTGCATGGTGTTGGTGGTATTTTAGGTACTTTACTGGCAGGTGTCTTTTCAGCTACGAGTTTGGGTATTTTCAGTGGTTTCGGTTTTGCAGACGGAATAAGCTCTATGGCTGGGCAGCTTAAGGTGCAATTTATAGGTGTTATCGTGACTATCGTATTTACTGCGGTTGTAACCTGGGTCATTCTTAAAGTAATTGATGCAATGATTGGTTTACGTGTAACTGAGGAAGAAGAAATCCAGGGTTTAGATATAGCACTTCATGAAGAACGCGGATATGACTTGTAAGCGTTATTCTCAGGCATCAGCCTGAGTCTAAGAGATAAATTACTCTATCACGGGGAGAGTAAGCTTAAGACTTCTCTGTTCTTATGTTAATATCCCCGTGAATAAATTAACTAAAAGATTGCGCATATCACCCAGCCTACAATAATTTCTCGTCCCGAACATACTGTTTCCAGGGATAATATCGACGATACTGCATTGAAGGTTTTATATCGCCTGCATAAAGCGGGTTATCGTGCCATGTTAGTCGGTGGAGGTGTGAGAGACCTATTGCTGGGTCACGCGCCTAAAGATTTTGATATTGCTACTGACGCCCTTCCTGAAGATGTTAAAAAGTTATTTAGTAACTGTCGTTTAATTGGCCGTCGCTTTCGTCTGGCTCATGTGTTTTTTGGGCGTGAAATTATTGAAGTAGCAACATTCAGAGCTTCGCAAGACGAAGAAAAGCAGAATAGCATAAGCCGTGATGTAGATCGGGCCCATGATGATAGTGGTCGTATTTTACGAGATAACGTTTATGGCCAATTAGAGGATGATGTCTGGCGTAGAGATTTTACAGTTAATGCCCTGTATTACGATATTGCTAATTTTTCTATTGTTGATTACACATCAGCAATGAGCGATGTAGAAAATAAAGTACTTAGATTAATTGGTGATCCGCAAACCCGATATCGTGAAGATCCGGTGCGCATGTTACGGGCTATTCGTTTTGCGGCAAAGTTAGGGTTTTCTATACACCCGGATTCAGAGCAACCTATATTTGATTTAGGGTACTTATTAGGTGACATTCCACCAGCACGATTATTCGATGAAGTATTAAAATTATTTCATTCGGGGCAAGGCGTGAAATCGTTACAGCTCTTACGTAGATATAATTTATTACAGTATTTATTTAAACAGGCTGATGACTTGCTAAAGCAAGGTGACGATATTTTTGATGCATTTATTCATCTGGCACTGGAGAGTACAGATAAACGCATAAATGAAGGCAAACCTGTCACCCCCGCATTTTTGTTTGCAGCCATGTTATGGGGAACAGTAGATAAACTATCTGATGATTTTAAGCAGTCGGGTGAACCTGGAACGCTTGCAATGCAAAATGCGAGTTCTA